>JANOLA010000048.1:0-2846 GCA_031419535.1 Burkholderiales bacterium
TGACGATCGGTGCGCAGGTGGAGGGCGTGTTCGAACACCACGCCGCTACAGAGCCCGAGCACACGGGCTATTCGTTGCTGCAATGGCGGGTTGCCGATGTCGGCGCGGCCTCACAGCGCTGACGCGCTGAGCTCGGTGCCCCAGCCGTCTTGCACACCTGGCGGGACCGTCTTACACTGCCCGAATGAAAACGCTGACCGTCCGTTTGCCCGAGCTGCTGGTTGCCGAGCTTGAGCGCGAATCGCGCGGGCGCGGGTGCTCGAAATCCGACATCGTTCGCGAGCGCTTGCAGCACGGTGCCGGACCTTCGGGTCGCCAATCCGCGCCGCTGGACGCGATCGCCGATCTCATCGGGTCGGTGAATGGCTTACCGCCCGACCTGAGCGCGCGAAAGAAGCAGTACTTGAAAGCCACGGCGTATGGCCGCAAGCGTCCTCGTTGACGCGGGCTTTCTCGTCGCCTTGCTGAGCCGGCGCGACTCGCATCATGCGTGGGCGACCGCTCAGGCACTGAATCACGCTCCACCGTGGCGCACCTGTGAAGCTGTCGTGTCCGAGGCGTTTCACCTGCTCGGCGCCAGAGGCGCGGCCGGGCTTGGCGGATTGCTTCGCCGCCGCGCCGTGGTTGTGGCTTTCAGCCTGGACGACCACGTGGAGCCTGTGCTCAAGCTCGCCCAGAAATACGCCGACGTGCCGATGAGCCTTGCCGACGCCTGCCTCGTGCGCATGACGGAGACTACCCCCGAACCGGTGCTGCTGACGACGGATTCCGACTTCCGCGTCTATCGCAGGCACAGCCGGCAGATGGTTCCCTGCGTGATGCCCTGACCTGCCGTTCGCCGAGCCGGGTCTGGGCGCGGCACCGTCAGCGCAAGGCCTGTGCAAACGCGTCGAGCTGGTCGATGCAGATGTTCCAGCCCTGGAAGAAGCCCATTTCTTCGTGGCGGTCGCGCGTGGCCTTGTCGGGGTGCATCACGTTGGCGACGTAGCGTGTGCCGCTGGCCTCGTCCGCCATGGAGATGACGGCCGTCATCGGCATCCAGGGAGTGCCGGGGCGCCAATCGGCCACGAGCTGCGAAGTCCAGACGATCCGGCTCATGGTCACGACTTCCAAAAAGGACCCCGGGTTGTCGCTCGTGGCACCGTCCGGGCCTTGCATGAAGGTGTGAAAGGCGCCGCCGGGGCGCAGATCGAAGGCGCGCACTACCGTCGTCCAGGGCTTCGGACACCACCACTGCTTCAGCAGGTCGGGCTCGGTCCAGGCCTTCCAAATCGCCGCACGCGGCGCGCGCAGCAGGCGCGAGATGATCAGGTCCTGAGCATCCATGCTTTCGGCGTTGTTGCTGGTCATGAGGCATTTGCTCCGGATGAGGGTGTCGAACGACGGCCGCGCGCGGGGCGTGCCTCAGCCCTTGATGTCCGCATTCTTGATCACCGGCGCCCAAAGCTCGAGCTCGGCGCGGATGCGCTGCTCGAATTCCTGCTGCGTGCTGCTGCGCGGCTCGACGTTGCGCTCGATGAAGAGCTTGCGCACTTCGGGGCGCGCGACGGCGCTCGCAATCGCGGCTTGCAGCTTGGCGGCAATGTCGTCGGGCATGCCCCGCGGGGCGAGCAGGCCGAACCAGACGACGCTGGAAAAGCCGGGAACGTCTTCGGCGATCGCGGGCAGGCCCGGCAGCACGTCGGTGCGCTGCGGCGTGGCCACGCCCAGGTAGCGGATGCGCCCGGCCTGCGCAAATGCCGCGCCGTCCAGGCCGGTGACGAACGCCATGTGCACCTGGCCGCCGGCGAATGCGGTGACGAGCGGCGCGCCGCCGGCGTAAGGAATGTGCTGGAATTTGGTGCCGGCGCGTTCGTTGAAAAATTCGCTGGTCAGGTGCGAGCTGCTGCCGATGCCGGTGGAGCCGTAGTTCAAATTCGTGCCCTGTTGGCGCGCCCAGGAGACGAAGTCTTTCACCGACTTGTGCGCGCTGTCGGCCGCTACCGCCAGGATCAACGGGACCGTCACGACGGTGGACAGCGGCCGAAAGTCTTTCAGCACGTCGTACGGGAGCTTGCGCAACAGCGACGCGGTCGCGCTCGGCCCGCTGTTGCCGAACACCAGCGTGTAGCCGTCGGGCGCGGCCTTGGCGACGAAGTCGGTGCCGAGCGCACCGCCCGCGCCGGGCTTGTTGTCGACCAGCACCGTCTGCCCGAGCAGCTCTTGCAGCGGCTGCTGGATCGCGCGCGCGAGCTGGTCCGTCGTGCCGCCGGCCGGGTAGGGCACGACGATGCGGATCGGCCTGCTCGGGTAGGCGTCCTGCGCGTGCGCCGTCGAAAGCCCCGCCGCGCCGAGCGTGGCGAACGCGATGGCCACGGCGCAGGCGGCCGCGGCGCCTGGCGAGAATTGACGGCGGGTGAGCAACCGTCGCCGGGCCGCCCCAAGACGGTTGCTCCCCCCCTCGGGGGGCGGGCGCGAAGCGACCGGGGGCGAACATACAAGGGAGGGCATCGCTGAATCTCCTGGGCTAAGGGTGGGGACAGGGCTCTGTTGCGGGCTCGGCTGCGTTAGTCACCGATTCTCAACGGTCAATCTACCCGAGATGTCTACGCGCGATGGCCGGCCCGGTTTTCAGGGTTTCCCGGGCGCGCCGCCCGATCCCCGAGAATCGGCACTCAGCGCGCGGCCGAACCAAGGATCACCCCGTGAACGAAGCAAAACAGCCACCCCCGCTGCCGGACCGGCTCTCCACCGACCCGCGCAGCCCGCACCACATCGCCGACGTGTTCCTGCATGAGGTGGGGATCCGCCTCAACGACAAGGAGCGCTTCGACGTCGCCGAATACTGCATCAGCGAACGCTGGGTC
>JANOLA010000049.1:0-6267 GCA_031419535.1 Burkholderiales bacterium
ACCGGCCACCGCCCTGGGCTCGGCTGGCCGCCGAATCGCTAGCCGGATCGAGACCGCCTGCCCCGTCGATACTGCGGCCGTCCATGAAACAGTTGATCCATCCGGCGCTCGCGCCGTTTCCCCCGCTGTGCTCCTTTGACGCCGCTCTCAGCCAGCGCGGCCACGCGCCGCCGGCCAGGCCATGACCGACGTGCTCGTGATTGGCGGCGGCAACGCCGCGCTGTGCGCGGCGCTCGCGGCGCGCGAGGCCGGTGCGTCGGTGCTGCTGCTCGAATCGGCGCCCGTGCAATGGCGCGGCGGCAACTCGGTGCACACACGCAACCTGCGCTGCATGCACGACGCGCCACAGGACGTGCTGACCGAGGCCTACCCGGAAGAAGAGTTCTGGCAAGACCTGCAGAAGGTCACCGGCGGACAGACGAACGAGGCGCTGGCGCGGCTCGTGATCCGCGAATCGCACCATGTGCGGGGCTGGATGCGCCGGCACGGCGTGCACTTTCAGCCTTCCCTGTCGGGCACCTTGCACCTGAGCCGCACGAATGCCTTCTTCCTGGGCGGCGGCAAGGCCCTCGTCAACGCCTACTACCGCAGCGCTCGGATGCTGGGTGTGCAGGTGCGCTACGGCAGCACGGTCGACCGTCTCGAATTGCGAGACGGTCGCTTTGTCGCCGCGCATGCGGGCGCCGAGCGCTTCGAGGCACGCGCCTGCGTGCTCGCCTGCGGCGGTTTCGAATCGAACCTCAAATGGCTGCGCGAGGCCTGGGGCCGCAACGACCGTGGCGAATGGCCGGCCGAGCGGTTCGCGATCCGCGGCACGCGCTACAACCAGGGCGTACTGCTCAAGCACCTGATCGCGCTGGGTGCGGATTGCATCGGCGACCCGACGCAGGCGCACATGGTGGCGATCGACGCGCGCGCGCCACTCTACGACGGCGGCATCTGCACGCGCGTGGACAGCGTGTCGCTGGGCATCGTGGTGAACACGCAGGCCGAGCGCTTCCACGACGAAGGCGAAGACTTCTGGCCCAAGCGCTACGCGATCTGGGGCCGCTTGGTAGCGCAGCAGCCAACGCAGCGTGCCTTTTCGATCATCGACGCCAAGGCGATCGGCCGCTTTATGCCGCCGGTGTTTCCCGCTGAGCGCGCCGACACGCTGGATGCGTTGGCACGCCAGCTGCAGCTCGACGAAGGCGCATTGCAGCGCACCGTGGCCGCCTACAACGCGGCCTGCCGCGAAGGCACTTTCGACCGCACTTTCGACCACAGCGTGCTCGACGATTGCCGCACCGAAGGCCTGGTTCCGGCGAAGACGCACTGGGCAAGGACGATCGACACGCCGCCCTTCTTCGGCTACCCGCTGATGCCAGGCGTGACCTTCACCTACCTCGGCCTTCAAGTGGACGCACACGCCGCGGTGCATTTCGGCGGCCGGGCGAGCCCGAACCTGTTCACCGCCGGCGAGATGATGGCCGGCAATGTGCTCGGCAAGGGCTACACCGCGGGCGTGGGCATGACGATCGGCACGGTGTTCGGGCGCATCGCGGGTGCGTCGGCGGCACGTGCGGTGGCACGCAACGACCGGCGCGAGGCGCAACGTGACGCGGCCTGACACCCGGCCCGCGGCCAGGCATGCAACGCAGCATGGTCGATGCGCGCAAGGTGCCGCATGACGCCGCTTGACACCCTGGTGCGCGAGGCCACATCACTCGCCGGTGGCGTGGCAGCCGCCGCGCCCGAAGCCGAAGCCGCGCGCCTGCTGCAGATCTGCAACGCCTGCCGCTACTGCGAGGGCTTCTGCGCCGTGTTCCCGGCGATGGCGCGGCGCCTGGAGTTTCCGGTCGCCGACATCCACTACCTCGCCAACCTGTGCCACAACTGCGGCGCCTGCCTGCACGCCTGCCAGTACGCGAGCCCGCACGAGTTTGACGTGAACGTGCCGCGCTCGATGGCGCGCGTGCGCGTGCGCACCTATGCACACTATGCGTGGCCGGAGCCACTTGGGCGGCTCTACGAGCGCAACGGCCTGGTCGTCGCGCTCGCGCTGGCCCTGGGCCTCGCGCTGTTCCTCGTGCTCGGCCTCGTGCTCAAGGGCACGCTTTGGGGTGTGCCCGGCCAGGGTAACTTTTACGCCGTGTTCCCGCACGCGCTGATGGTGGGCATGTTCGCGCCGGTGTTCGCCTTTGCGCTGCTCGCGCTGGGCGTGGGTGTGGTTCGCTTCTGGCGCGACATCGCGCCGGGCGAGGCGCGTGCCGCGGCAAGCGCGGGGGTGAGTGGAGCGGTGAACACAGCGGTGAACACAGCGGTGAACGCAGCGGTGAACGCAGCGGGAGGTGCGACCGCAAGCGCGACGCTGAGCGCGGCCGCGATGGGTGATGCCGCTGGCAAGGCGCTGAGCCTGAAATACCTCGACGGCGGCCACGGCCAGGGCTGCAATGAAACCGACGACGCTTTCACAGGATCGCGCCGCGTCTTCCACCACCTCACGTTCTACGGCTTCGCGCTGTGCTTCGGCGCCACCTGCATCGCCACGCTGTACCACTACGTGCTGGGCCGGCAGGCGCCGTATGCGTGGACCAGCCTGCCGGTGCTGCTGGGCACGGCAGGCGGCATCGGCCTGCTTGTCGGGCCGGCCGGCCTGTGGTGGCTGAACGCACGCCGCCACCCCGACCATGGCGACGCCGCGCAGCGCCCGATGGACCGCGCCTTCATCGCCCTGCTCTTTCTCACCAGCCTCACCGGCCTGGCATTGCTCATTTGGCGCGACAGCGCGGCGATGGCTCTGCTGCTCGCGGTGCACCTGGGCGTGGTAATGGCGCTCTTTGCGACCCTGCCCTACGGCAAATTCGCGCACGGCGTGTACCGCTGTGCGGCGCTGCTGAAGTGGGCGGTCGAGCGGCGCGAGCCGACGCGCTTGAAGTTGGGGTCGGAGTAGAAAAGTCGCAGCGCCCGAGGAATCCTCGCCACTGAAAGGCCAACCATGCCCCATCCACTCTACGTGCTCAACGGCTCCAACCTCAACATGCTCGGCCGGCGTGAGCCGCACATTTACGGCACCACCACCCTGGCAGAAATTCGAAGCCGCACCGAGGCGCTCGCGCGCGAGCTCGATCTGGCCTGCGACTTCCGCCAGACCAATCACGAAGGCGTGATGGTCGACTGGATCCAGGAGGCCTTCGAGCAAGACGCCGCGGTGGTCATCAACCCCGCCGGCTTTTCGTTCGGCTGCGTGCCCGTGCTCGACGCGCTCAAGCTGATCCGCAAGCCGCTCGTCGAAGTGCACCTGACGAACATCCACCAGCGCCCCGAGCCGTACCGGCACTCGCTGGCGTCGCAAGCCGCGACCGGCGTGATCTGCGGCCTCGGCCCGGCCGGCTACCTGCTGGCGGTGCGGGCGGTGGCCGAGTTGTTGGCGCAGCAAGCCGAAGGTGACGCTCAACCACGCTGAGGCAAGTTCTCAAGCTCGGCGCGCAACGCGTCGCAGTTCGCGAGCGCCTTGCCGCAGCGCACGTGGGGTTTCGGCGAAGGCGTAAGGCCTGGCGCCCTCGGCTACCGGCCGTCTTCGATACGCTCAAATCGCTGACGCAGCTGACCCGACACCCAGACTGTCTCGAAGAACATCGCGTGTGGACGAACCCACCACTCCGATCGCCCTGCAAGTGGCCGATAGACAACAAGGGGCTCCAGCGTCTCGCTGTGGCGCGCAACGCCGGTGACCTCGTACTCGTTGCCCTTGTGGTGGCGGTAGCGACCTGTCGGTGTGTCGGGCAGCGCCGGGAGTTCAGCGACGGTTTTCATTCAGGTGAAACCGGCACCCACAGAGGCACGTTTCACCCGTCCACCCCACCGCGCCCCATACCCTTCTCCACAAAACTCACCACCGCATCCAGCAAATACCAAGTCACCAAGAAGCCCCCGGCCTCCAGCAGAAAGCTGTGCCACTTGTAAAACATCTCGGCAATCGCCAGCGCACTCAGCAGAACGGGGGCGTGGCGCAGCAGCAGTTGGCGGGGTGGCAGGCGTGAGATCAGGGCGTACATGAAAGCTCTCGGGTTGCGGTGAGTGTGACGGGGCTCGCCCACACAGTAGCACGGGCCCCGAATCACACCGTGAGGCGCCGCGCTTGTCAACGGTGCAAGCCCGATGTTGCATTGCTCTGAACGCGCGACTTGCGGCGCACCAGCCGTGGCAACATCAAACCAAACATCGACACTTCGAAGAACGAGGAGACTTCATGGTCAGCGCCGCGCCCACCGACCCCACCCAACTGCTCGACGCTTTGAAGTGGCGCTGCATCGGCCCGCCGCGCGGCGGGCGTGTGGTGGCGGTGGCGGGTGACCCTTGCGATGCGATGACGTTCTACTTCGGCGCCTGCGCAGGGGGCGTGAGGAAGACGGTGGACGGCGGCGTGTACTGGCGCAATGTGTCGGACGGCTTCTTCACGAGTGCGACGATCGGCGCGCTCGCGGTCGCGCCTTCGGACCCGAACGTCATCTACGCAGGCACGGGCGAGACGACGATCCGCATCGACGTGTCGTATGGCGATGGCGTGTACCGCTCCTGCGACGCCGGGCGCACCTGGGCGCACCAGGGTCTCACGAAAACGCACCACATCGGCCGCATCTGCGTGCACCCGAACGATCCTGAGCTGGTGTATGTGGCCGCCCTGGGCGACGCCTTCGGAGCGAACGAGGAGCGCGGCGTCTACCGCTCGCGCGACGGCGGCAAGAACTGGACGAAGGTGCTGCACCGCGGCGCCGATGCTGGCGCGGTGGACCTGTCGATGGACCCGTTCAACCCGCGCATCCTCTACGCCGCGTTCTGGCAGGCGCGGCGCAGCTTCTGGCACCTGAACAGCGGCGGCCCGGGCAGTGGCCTGTGGCGCGCGGTCGATGGCGGCGACACCTGGCAGGAACTGACGAACCGCGAGGGCACGCCTAACGGCTTGCCGAACCGGAAGGGCACGCCTAACGGCTTGCCAGGGGCGCCGCACGGCAAACTGGGCGTGTCGGCTTCCGGTGCCCGCGCCGGCAGGGTGTGGGCGCTGATCGAGGCCGAGGGCGACAAGACGGGCCTGTACCGCAGCGACGATCACGGCGAACTCTGGACCCAGGTGTGCTCGAACCGCGACCTGATGCACCGCCCCTGGTACTACTCGCATGTGTTCGCCGACCCCGGCCACGCCGACACGGTGTACGTGACGAACCTGCAAATGTGGAAGTCCACTGTCGGCGGCGTTAGCTTCGTCGAAGTGACCACCCCGCACGTCGAGATCCACGATCTGTGGATCGACCCGAAAAACCCGCGCCGCATGATCGAAGGCTACGACGGCGGCGGATGCGTGTCGTTCAACGGCGGGCAGAGCTGGTCGAGCATCTACAACCAGATGACGGCGCAGTTCTACCGGCTCGACGTCGACAACCAGCACCCCTACCGCGTCTACGGCACGCAGCAGGACAACACCTCGATCAGCGTGCCCAGCGCGTCGGAGTGGGGCGCGATCACGCTGGGCGACTGCAGCTACCCCGGCACGGGCGAGAGCGGCTTCATCGTCGTGCACCCGTTAGACCCGAACATCGTCTACTGCGGCGCCATCGGGTCCAGCCCGGGTGGCTCCGGTGCATTGCAGCGCTATGACCACCGCACGCGGCAGATTCGTCTCGTGAACGTGTGGCCGGAAGAATCGACCGGCATCGCGCCGAAAGACATGAAGTACCGCTTCGCGTGGACCTTCCCGCTCGTGTTCGCGCCGGGCGACCCGAAGACGCTCTACGCCGGTGGCAACCGGGTGTGGCGCAGCACCGATGAAGGCGCGAGCTGGACCGCGATCTCGCCCGACCTCAGCCTGAACGAGCCGAGCCGCCAAGGCCACTCGGGCGGCGAGATCACGCACGACACCGCCGGAGCCGAAGTGCACGCCACGTGCGCGTGCGTGACGCCGTCGCCGCACCGCAAGGGTGAAATCTGGGCGTCCACCGACGACGGCCTGGTGCACGTGACGCGCGACGACGGCCAAAGCTGGAGCCAGGTCACGCCCCCTGGCCTGCCCGAGCTTGCCTACGTGGGCTGCGTGGAAATCTCGGCGCACGCGACCGACACGGTGTATGTGGCCGCCACGCGCTTCAAGCTCGCCGACTACCGGCCGTACCTCTCCCTCTCGACCGATGGCGGCAAGAGCTGGTAAGCGATCGTCGGCGACCTGCCTAAGGGCGACAACGACGGCTACATCGAAGTTTTCATCTTGGGCGGGATAGACGCGTTTTTTACACG
>JANOLA010000050.1:0-3946 GCA_031419535.1 Burkholderiales bacterium
CAAGCCGCCGGTGCTGTTGCCGTTCGCATCGTCGCTCTTGACGAACCATTCCTTGACCTTGTTCGCGACTTCGCTTTGCAGCTTGCCGTCTTGCGTCCAGCGTTCCAGGAACTCCACGCAACGCGGGTCCGACAGCTTGAAAAAATAGTGCTCGCTGCTCTTGAGCACCGGCTTCGCACCCGACAGCGCCGAGTACGGGTTCTTCAATTCAGTGGGCGCGTACACCGCGCCACAGACTTCGCAGTTGTCGCCGTACTGGTCGAGCGCGCCGCACTTCGGGCACTCGCCCTTGATGTAGCGGTCGGGCAGGAACATGTTCTTCACGGGGTCGAAGAACTGCTCGATGGTGCGGCTCGAAATCAGCTCGTTCTTGCGCAGCGCCCGGTAGATGTCTTTCGCGAGTTGGTGGTTCTCCGCTCCGTCGGTCGAATGCCAGTTGTCGAACGAGATGTGAAAGCCGTCGAGGTACTGACGCCGCCCCGCCGCGATGTGCGCCACGAACTGCTGCGGCGTCTGGCCGGCTTTTTCCGCCGCGATCATGATCGGCGCACCATGCGCGTCGTCGGCGCAGACGAAGTTCGCCTCAACGCCCAGCATGCGCTGAAAGCGCACCCAGATGTCGGCCTGGATGTACTCCATCATGTGGCCGATGTGGAATGCCGCGTTCGCGTAGGGCAGGGCGGTGGTGACGAAGAGCTTGCGGGTCATGGGCTTTCCAGCGGCGGAATCGCAAATTCTATGGGCGCCGACGCGCGCGGGCGCCGCGGGTCATTTCAACAAGGTCCAGCGCAATCCCGCGAAGCGTTCAAAGTCTTTGTCAAACGAGGCGAGCTCGGCGTTGCGTTTGAGAGGATTCTTGAACTGATTTCGCGCCGGTGTCTCCCAGGGGAGAGGCCTGAATCGGTACTTGTTTTGACGACATTCGATGGCCGGTGTCGGCAAGCGGCAGTGTCGGCAAGCGGCAGCTGCCGGCGTAGCACGTCAGTGCTAGATTTGAACCTCGACTTGAGGTGATCCCATGAGCACGACCACCGTTCGCATCGAAGACGACCTGAAGGTGCGGATTGCCGCAGCCGCACAGCGGGTCGGCAAAACTGCTCACGCGTTCATCCTCGATGCAATCGCCCAGACCGTCGAGCAGGTCGAACTGGATGAAGAGTTCCAGCGCGTCGCTGACGATACGGTCTTCGTGCTCGCGGCTCGAAGTCAGCGCGAGTCGGGGTACAAGCGCAGGCGTTGACTGCTTTCGCTTGTCAAGCACAGCTGCGTGGCGAATGGGGCAATTGCCCCTGCGCTAGACTGCGCGGCCGGTCTGGGCCTTGCCCTGCCGTCTTTGATCGTGCCGCTTCGGCCGCCTTTGCCACTGCCCATTCAGCCCCATGCCCCTCGCCGAATCCACCCTGCTCGAAGCTTTGAAAACCGTGGTGGACGCCAACACCGGGAAAGACTTCGTCACGACCAAACAGCTCAGGAACCTGCGCATCGAAGGCGGTGACGTCGCCTTCGACGTGGAACTCGGCTACCCCGCCAAGAGCCAGATCGCCGGCCTGCGCAAGGCCTTGATCGCTGCGGCGCGCTCTGTGTCAGGGGTCGAGAACGTGAGCGCGAATCTCTCGACGAAGATCGTTGCGCACGCGGTGCAGCGTGGTGTGCAATTGCTGCCCAAGGTGAAGAACATCGTCGCGGTGGCTTCCGGCAAGGGCGGTGTGGGCAAGAGCACGACCGCCGTGAACCTGGCGCTCGCGCTCGCGGCCGAAGGCGCCGCGGTGGGGATTCTTGACGCTGACATCTATGGCCCGAGCCAGCCGATGATGATGGGCATCGAAGGCCGGCCCGATTCGGCCGACGGCAAGACGATGGAGCCGATGGAGAACTACGGCGTGCAGGTCATGTCGATCGGTTTCCTCGTCGAGGCCGACAACCCGATGATCTGGCGCGGCCCGATGGCCACACAGGCGCTGGAGCAACTGTTGCGCCAGACCAACTGGAACGAACTCGACTACCTGATCGTCGACATGCCCCCGGGCACCGGCGACATCCAGCTCACACTCTCGCAGCGCGTGCCGCTCACCGGTGCGGTGATCGTGACGACGCCGCAAGACATTGCCCTGTTAGACGCGAAGAAGGGCATCAAGATGTTCGAGAAAGTGGGCGTGCCGATCCTCGGAGTGGTGGAGAACATGGCGGTGCACGTGTGCGAGAACTGCGGCCACGTCGAGCACATCTTCGGCGCCGACGGCGGCAAGAACATGGCCAAGGAATACAACATCGACTACCTCGGCGCGCTGCCGCTGAATTTGTCGATCCGCGTGCAGGCCGATTCGGGCCGGCCGAGCGTCGTGTACGAACCCGAGGGCGAGATCGCGGGGCTGTACAAGGCGATGGCGCGCCAAGTGGCGGTGAAGATCGCTCAGCGCGCGAAGGACTTTTCGTCGAAGTTTCCGACGATTTCGATTTCCAAGACGACGTGAGCCCAACGCCGAGCCGCCTCAAGTTGGGCGACTGCCCCTTGGGGGCTGGGCGCGAAGCGACCTTGGGGCTGACATGACCACCATGGACCGCCCGGCGATCGAAGTGGCGGTGGTGATGGAGCGCGAAGCGCAACCGAACCGCTGGGAAGACTGGCGCTTCAAGGTGCTCGACGTGGTGCCCAGCGAAGCCGCGTTCGGGAGTGAGGCGCGTGTGCTTCGCGACGACGGCAAACTGCGCCGCACGCTGTTCCCCGGCTTCAAGCTCGAACTGTTTCGCGACGAGGCCGAGGGCTACTACCTGAACCTGAGTTCGGGCGCGCCGGTGTGGTTCGTGGTGTGGCGCGTGGGCGATGACGACCCGTCGCGCGCCTGGCCCGAGACGGTGAGTTTGTCGTACAACGAAGCCGGGCGCTGGCTGGACGCGCAGGAGCATGTCGACAACGTTCCCCTTTCGGCCGACATCGTGGCGTGGTTGCAGGCGTATACCGACGAACATTACAAGCCCGAGCCGAAAAAGCGCAAACGCCCGGCGTCGTTCGTGTCACCCGACAAGCGATGACGATGGGCGACGGCGAAGGCTTTCTGTCGCGCTGGTCCAGGCGCAAGGTGGGGCGCGATGCGGCGCCGAAGCCCGATCAGGCGGCTGCTTCGGCGGACGCTGCGGCTCAGGCGCAAAAGCCGGCGGCGACAGCGGCACCAGCAGGGCAGGCAACAGCAGCAGCACAGGCAACGCCGTCGTCCGCGGTCGCGCCGATGGTCTCGCCAGTGCCGAACGCCGCGCTCAGCCAGCCCGCGCCAGGAACAGCACCGGCCGAAGCCGCGCCGCTGCCCACGCTCGACGACGTCGCGAAACTCACGCGCGACTCCGACTACTCTCCCTTCGTGAACCGCGCGGTCGATCCGAACGTGCGCAACGCGGCGATGAAAAAACTCTTCAGCGATCCGCACTTCAATGTGATGGACGGGCTGGACACTTACATCGATGACTACGGCAAGCCCGATCCGCTGCCGCTGTCCATGCTGCGCCAGATGAGCTCGGCGCGGGCGCTGGGCCTGTTCGCCGAGGAAGAGGCTGCCGAAGCGAAAGCGCTCGCCGGGGCCACGGCAGCCGCCTCGCCGACGCCGGCCGCGGACTACGCCAACCCGAGCCCAGATGCCGAGCCGCCCGCTGCCTTGGCAGCGCCGGAACCTGACGATGTCAACGCGTCCCAGCAAAGGGGCGAGCCCCAGGTACAGGCCGACGCTGCAGTTGCAAAGGTTGACTCCGTCAAAGGCGGTGCCGACCCGAGCTGACGCAACCGGTTTGGTGCAGCCGGCGCTGCGGGCTGGCACACCCCGGCTCGCCTCACCTCGCTTCGCGAGCACCATGAGCCGATGGCGCTGCGCCGAGCCAATGGCTCGGCGCCCGGCACACAGGGCGCGCGGGGGGGCCCCACCAACGGGGGGGGTGTGACTGGAACACAGCGGTCCGTTGG
>JANOLA010000051.1:0-2128 GCA_031419535.1 Burkholderiales bacterium
TGCTGCGCGCTCGAGTTCTACTATGCCAACGAGGAGTCGTTCTATTGCCGTCTCACCGAGGGTGACGAAGGCAAAGTGCCCGTCGGCGCGCGCCAGCATGCGGTCGTGTTTCTGCCGCCGATGTCCGGGCTTGCGGAGCGAGAGTACCGCAAGGAAAAGGGCGAGATCAACGTCTTGATCGGCGAGGGACAAACGGCGCAAGTCCTGCGCAACCTGTGTTGGCAATTGTTCGTCAGCGAAGACAAGCGCGCCTGGCCCGAGTTGGTGCAGCGAATCGAGTCGCTGTTCCATATCCGGCTGAATGAACCGCGGTACATCAAGGAGCGCAGTGAACTGTCGCTGACGTACCGGGAACGCAGCGGCATTGAGCTCGACCTGTCTTCGTCGGGCCGCGGCTGCCAACAAGTGTTGCTCCTGCTGTCGTTCCTGTTGGCCAATCCAGGCTCGGTGCTGCTGCTCGACGAGCCGGACGCTCACCTCGAAATCCTTCGACAGCGAGATGTCTACAACCTGGTCACCGAGGTGGCCGCGGGCAACGGGTCGCAAATCGTTGCCGCGAGCCACTCCCAGGTCATCTTGCAAGAGGCCGCGGAGCGCGATGTCGTGATCGCGTTCGTGGGCAAGCCGCATCGCATCGATGTGCGCTCACGCAGCCAGGTCAAGAAGGCGCTCGAGAGCATCCGCATGGCGGACTACTTTCTCGCGGAGCAGAAAGGCTGGATGCTGTATGTGGAGGGCTCGACCGACTTGGCGATCCTCAGCCGATTGGCGGCACGGCTGAACCATCCGGCCAAGGCCGTGCTCCTGGACTCGGTACCCGTCAACTACCTGGGAAGCAACAAGCCACAGGAGGCGCGCGACCACTTCCAGGGTCTGCGCGAAGCCAAGCCGGACCTCGTCGGCTTCGCCTTGTTCGACAGGCTCGAGCGTGAGCTGCACACCGATTCGATGCTGCACGAGCGAATGTGGAGCCGCCGGGAGATCGAAAACTACCTCGTGACTCCCGAAAGCCTGCGCGCATTCGTGGCCTTGGGCCTGCGCGATGACGACCTGGTTGACCAGGCTGAACGCGCCCATCGCCAGCGCATTCTCGATGAGTGCGTCGACGAGTTGGTTCGTGCTTTGCGGATCACCGACAAGCCCGACCCGTGGGGTCCGCGGATCAAGGTCACCGACGACTTTCTCGACCCTCTGTTTCGCCTGTACTTCGAGCGGCTCGGTACACCGCAGCAAATCTTCAAGCGCGACTACCATGGCCTGGCCGATGCGATCGCGCTCGACCAGCTCGATCCGGAAGTCAACCAGGTCCTGGACACGTTGCTTGGCGTGGCCAGGCGGGCTGTACCCGTGAAGTGAGGTCGGCAGGTCGTGTCGGCTACGGCGTGCGGGAACTCCAGAAACCCGCATGCAAGGCCGCGATCTCGGCCTGCACCTCAGCCACCGGCCCCCAAACCCGAACTGCCTTCTGCCCACGCGAGAACACGTCGCGGCAGGGCAGGTCGAGCGTCGGGTTCTCCGCGTGATTGCCGGTGAGCGCGAGCAGGCGCCGCTCGTCCATGCCGTAGACGAGCCGCCCGATGTTCGCCCAATACTGAGTGCCGGCGCACATGCAACACGGCTCGACGGTGGTGTAAAGCGTGCAGCCCCAAAGATAGTCGCTGCCGAAGCGCTGCGCGGCTTCGCGCGCGAGCACGGCTTCGGCGTGGTTCACGCTGTCGACGTTGCCCTGCTCCAGCAACACGGTTTCGTGGTCGGGCGCCACGAGCAAGGCGCCGAAGGGATGGTGGCCGGCATCGAGCGCGCGCTGTGCGACGGCGTTCGCCGCGCGCAGGTGGCGCTGCATCTGTTCCGAAGTGGGGTCGGGGCCCGCAGGCGGTTGCACTGGATTCACGGCAGTTCGATCCCCACATCGGCGCACAACCTGAACCTGCCGCGCCCGGTGCGCTCAATGCGCAAGCCGCGGGCACGCTCTGCCAAGCGGCGCTCGAGCAGCAGCAGCCGCACTCCGAGATTGTCTTGCAGCTCGAGCAAGCGCAAGTTGATCGCGCCGCTCACTCGCTCCCCGACCCCCGATGCGCCCACCCGGTGGTGCGCTTCTCCACGAGCGAAAACATCTCGTACATCAGAT
>JANOLA010000052.1:0-1956 GCA_031419535.1 Burkholderiales bacterium
CGACACATCCGGCGCATCCGGCGCATTCGCCATATTCGCCGCACCCGACGATTCGACGCCTATTGACGCATTTCGCGCTTTCGGGCGCAGGCGCAGCCCTTGGCGCTACAGCGGGCGCACCGCACGCCGATATCGCCCCATCCCCCCATCCCCCCATCCACTGCCAATGCCATGTGCCGCTTCATCGCCTATCTCGGAACACCCATTTTTCTCGAACAACTGGTGTGCAAGCCACGCCACTCGTTGCTGCACCAGTCGCTGCGCGCCGAAGAATCGAAAACCGCGACCCAGGGCGACGGCTTTGGGCTGGGCTGGTACGGCGAGCGCCCCGAGCCCGCCGTGTACCGGGAAATCCTGCCCGCATGGTCTGACGAAAACCTGCTCAATCTGTGCACCACGGTGCGCTCCGGCGCCTTCTTCGCCCATGTGCGCGCCGCGACGGGAACCGCGATCTCGCGCCAGAACTGCCACCCGTTTCGCCATGGCCGCTACCTGTTCATGCACAACGGCCAGATCGGCGGCTACCCGCAGATCCGCCGCTCCCTCGAGGCACTGCTGCCCGACGCCTTGTACGCGCAGCGCAAGGGCGCGACCGATTCCGAGCTGATGTTCCTGTTGGCACTGGCCCGCATCGAGCGCGGCGAGGAGCCCGGCGCGGCGGTCGTGAACGTGTTCGACCGGACCGTGCAGCGCATGCGCGAGGCCGGCGTCGAGCAGCCGCTGCGCTTCTGCGCCGCGTTGACCGACGGCCAGACCTTGCACGCGTTTCGCCTGTCCAGCGACGCCGAGCCGCCCTCCCTGTACCTGCGCCGAGGCATTCGCGGCGACGTGGTCGCCTCCGAGCCGCTGGACGACGGCGGCGCCGAGTGGCAGGCCTTGGCGCCCGGTGCGGTGGTGCGCTTGTCGCGCGCCGCTTATCGCATCAAGCAGGCGCTGCCGATGGGCGCTGCCGCGCTGCCCGTGACAGCCGTTGCCGCACCCACGGTGGCTGGCGTCGTGACCCCGGCCGCCACGCCCGCCACCACGCCGGAAATGGCCTAGATCGGCCTAGATCAGGCCTAGATCTCGACCTTCGAACCGAGTTCGACCACGCGGTTCGCCGGCAGATTCAGAAAGTCGGCCGCCGCGGCCGCGTTGCGGTGCATGCTCGCGAAGAGCTTTTCGCGCCACACCGCCATGCCGGCGCCGAAGGTCGGAATCACGATGTCGCGCGACAGGAAGTACGAGGTATCCATCTCCTCGATGACACAGCCGCGCTCGCGCAGCATCGACAGCGCTTCGGGCACGTCGGGCTCGTTCTTGAACCCGAAGTTCAGCGTGACCTGCCAGCAGTTGTGGCCCAGGCTTTCGATCGCGCTGCGCGCCTCGAACCCGATCCACGGAACCTCGTGGTGCACGACGGTGACGAACAAATTGGTGTCGTGCAGCACCTTGTTGTGTTTGAGGTTGTGCAGCAAGGCGTTGGGCGTCAGCCCTTGTTCGCTGACCAGGAACACCGCCGTGCCGGAGACGCGCACCGGCGGATTCGTGAACACCGATTCCAGGAACGACGGCAGGTCGATGGCTTCGTCGCGCATCCGGTTCGCGACCAGGTTGCGCCCTTGTTTCCAGGTCATCATGACCATGAACATGACCGCGCCGATGACGAGCGGGAACCAGCCACCGTCCAGCACCTTGACGATGTTCGCGCTGAAGTAGACGACGTCGACAACGAAGAAGAAACCGGTCGCGGCGAAGCACAGCGCCCAGGGGTACTTCCAGCCGTAACGGATCACGAAGAACGTCATGATCGTCGTGATCAGCATGTCGATCGTCACCGTGATGCCGTAGGCCGCGGCCAGCTTGTTGCTGGAGCCGAACAAGACGACAGCGATGACGATGCCGACGAACAGACCCCAGTTGACAAACGGCAGGTAGATCTGCCCGGTCTCGTGCTCCGAGGTGTGGGCGATGCGC
>JANOLA010000053.1:0-2186 GCA_031419535.1 Burkholderiales bacterium
TTCCTGATGCTCCCGCATACGCCTGGGGTCTGCCGCGAACGCACCCGGAGCCACCGCCCTGCCGCCCGGACGCAGGCATGCTGCCCGCACGCGGACAAATCGGCGCGACCGGCGGATACGGTCGGCGATCAGTCCCTGTACGCCGCGTAAGCCGCATCCACCCCAGCCCCGCGGGTGAACTTGTGGCCCTCAGCCGCGAGCACCACTTCGAGCGCGGCAAGCGTGTGCAGCACCGCATCGGGCCGCGCGTTGTAGCCCATCGCGCCGAAGCGCCAGACCTTGCCGTGCAGCGGGCCGAAACTGGTGCCGATCTCGATGTTGAAGTCGTTCAACAAGGCGGCGCGCAGCTTGTCGCCGTTGATGCCATCGGGCACATACACGCCCGTCACATTGGGCATCTTGTTAGCGGTATCGCCGTACAACTTCAGATTCATGCCCTGCACGCCCACAACCACCGCGCGCGACGCCGCGGCGTGGCGCGCGTATGCCTTGGCCAGGCCTTCCTGCACGATGATGCGGGCGCATTCGCGCGCGCCGTAGAGCATCGTCGTCGCTTCGGTGTGGTGGTTCAGGCCGGCGTCGCTCCAGTAGTCCATCACCATCGCCAGGTCCATGTAGTTGGATCCGATGCGCGCTCCCGCACCCGCCACATAGCCGGCCGGGCGCAGCCCTGCCTCGATGTGCCGGCGGCGGTAGATGGTCTTCGCGATTCCGTCGGACAGCGTGATCGGCGACGCGCCCGAAGGCCCGGCCAGGCACTTCTGCAATCCCGCCGTCACGGCGTCCACTTGCCACGCGTCCACCGGCAGCGGCGTGCCGCCGCACGATGCCGTGGCGTCCACCTGCAGCATCGCTCCGTAGCGGTGGCAGAGCTCGCCCAGGCCTTGCAGCGGCTGGAGCATCGTCGTCGACGTGTCGCCCTGGCAGATCGCGACGAGTTTCGGCGAGAACGCCTTCAACGCCGCTTCGATCTGTGCCAAGTCGAACACCGTGCCCCATTCGGCCTGCACCACCTGCACGTCGGCTCCGCAGCGTTGCGCGATCTCGGTGAGCAACTGGCCGAAGCGCCCGAAGCTCGCGACCAGCACCTTGTTGCCAGGCTCGATGGCGGAGACCATCACCATCTCGATCGCCGAGCGCGCGGTGCCGTCGAGCACCAGCGTCCAGTCGTTGCGGGTTTCGAAGAACGCCCGGTACAGCGCCATCGTCTCAAGCATCATGCGGCGAAACTGCGGGTCGAACTGGCCGAGCAATTGCGTCGACATCGCCTTCAGCACGCGCGGGTCGGCGTTGATCGGGCCCGGGCCCATCAGCAGGCGCGGGGCGGGGTTCAGTTCACTGAACGCGCCGGCCGGGTCGGCCAGGGGTGACAATGGCGGGAGCTGGATGTTTTGCATCTGAACCATGATAGCCAAAGTGGAAGAGAAACCGCGCCTGCACAGCCTCGCCTTCATACAGGCCAACGTCTACAAGGATTCGGTGGCGCTGATGCGCGTGGCGCAGCGCCTGCTCGCCCTGCCCGAGGTCGTGACCGCGACGCTGCAGATGGGCACGCCGGCGAACAAGGAGATCCTGCTCGAGGCCGGCCTGTTGAGTGAAAGCTTGAGCCGTGCCGGGCCGAGCGACATCATGGTTGCGTTGCAGGCGCGCTCGCGCTTGGCGTGCGAGGCCGCTGAAACGGAATGCCGCGCGCAGCTCGCGGGCACTTCGGAGCTTGCACCCGGCAGCGCTGCCGGCCAGACCGTCGAGCCGCGCACGCTTCGCATGGGCCTTGCAGCGCTCACGGGCGCGAGTGTGGGCGCCAATGTGGGCGCCAATGGGGGCGCCATTGCGGGTGCCCATGCAGCCACGATCGCGGCCAACATCACGGCCGCGAACATCGCGCAGATTTCAGTGCCCGGCCCCTACGCCGGCGCCGAAGCGCTGAAGGCGGTGAAGCTCGGCTTGAACGTGTTCATGTTCAGCGACAACTTCTCGCTCGAGCAGGAAGTGGCGATCAAGCAAGAGGCATCGAGACGCGGCGTGCTCGTGATGGGCCCGGACTGCGGCACCGCCATCATCGGCGGCGTGCCGCTCGGCTTTGCGAACAATGTGCGGCGCGGTGGCATCGGCCTGGTCGCGGCCTCGGGCACCGGCTTGCAGGAAGTGACGACGCAAATCCACCGCATGGACGGCGGTGTGAGCCA
>JANOLA010000054.1:0-2854 GCA_031419535.1 Burkholderiales bacterium
TGCTCGGGACCGAGTTCGCTGCCCAGGTACAGGCCTTCCTTCCAGTCGGACCGGTTCGACGTGAGTTCCCCGCCGAGCGGGAAGAAGCCGCGCCAGGCGCGGCCGCCCGCCGACATGGGAATGCGCAGCTTGGTGGCCTCCTCCTGCGCGAAGAAGGCGCGCGACAACGCCACGAGTTGCTCGATGAGCGCCGCGTCCACACCGTGGCCCGCCGCATAGAAGAAGCCGTGGCGACGCGCCGCCGCATCGAGTTCAGCGGCCACTGCCGCGCGTGCCACCGGGCGGCCGCGCGAATCGACCAGCGCGGCCACGTCAATGACCGGCAGCGAGTCCATCAGACGTCACCGTCACGAGCGGCGTGTTGCCGGTCGAGCACGGCAGGGAGGTTGGTGCGCGGCATGGCCTGTTTATCGGTGCGCCGGTAACCGCTGTCAAGCCACCCGCCGGCGCTTGTCGGCATCGGCCCCGCACATGGTGGCGCTTCGCGCCCGCTAGCATCGGCACTCAACGAGACTTCAACGCCGCCTGCGGCGACGCGATGCTCCACAACCGTCTGCTGGGCGCGGGCCTGGTGCTGCTGGCTGCGGGCTGCGCGTCGCAACCCGCGGCGCCGCCTGCGCCACGTCCTCCACAGTCCCCACCTCCTGCACCGCGCGCCAGCGTCGTCGCCGCCGACGCCCACCGCACCGCCACCGGCATGGCGTCAATGGACCGCACCGCCATCACCGCGCATCACAACAAGGTGCGCGCCGACGTCGGCGTCGGTGCGCTGGTTTGGTCGGACGACCTCGCGGCCCAGGCACAACAGTGGGCCGAGCAACTCGCGGGTTCGGGCTGCGCGATGAAACATCGCCAGCCGAACGCCTACGGCGAGAACCTGTTCCAGGGCACGCTCGGCGCGTACAGCGCGGTCGATGCCGCCAAGGCGTGGGAGAGCGAGAAGAAAGACTATCGCGGCGGCCCGATCAACGAGGCGACCTTCGCCCCCACCGGCCACTACACCCAGATGGTGTGGCGCCAGACCACACGGCTCGGCTGCGGTGAGGCGGTGTGCCGCAGGACGCTGATCGTCGCGTGCAACTACGACCCGCCGGGCAACGTGATCGGCCGCCGGCCGTATTGAGCAAGACTGGCAGCCATGCCGGTCCCACCAAGGAATAGACTGCTCCCATGAACGACCGCATCCGCGAACTCGCCTTCTTCCTGCGCGTCTCGGAGGAGGCGAGCTTTTCCGCGGCGGCGCGCAGCCTGGACCTCGACCCCTCGACCATCAGCAAGGTCATCCAGCGCCTGGAAAACCGCCTGGCCGTGCGCCTGTTTCACCGCACCTCGCGCGTGCTGCAGCTCACCCAGGAAGGCGAGCAGTTTCTTGCCGCCGCGCAGAAGGTGATGCAGGCGCTGGAGGAGGCCGAAGAGTCGATCGGCCCGGCCGCGACCGAGGCCACCGGCGTGTTGCGCCTGTCCAGCACGCCGGCGTTCGCGCGCCAGCGCCTCGCGCCGCTGATGCCCGATTTCTTGCACGCCCACCCGGCACTGCGCGTCGAGTTCGTGCTCGCCGCGACGCCGCCCGACCTGTTCGAACAGCAGATCGACGTCTCGTTCCAGAGCGGCAACATCCCGGACTCGACACTCGTCGCGCGGCGCATCACGGTGGCACGCTGGCGGCTGTGCGCGGCGCCGGCCTACTTGAAAGTCTC
This sequence comes from Burkholderiales bacterium, assembly GCA_031419535.1. GTDB lineage: Bacteria > Pseudomonadota > Gammaproteobacteria > Burkholderiales > Burkholderiaceae_C > JAEMQF01. The sequence goes on from JANOLA010000054.1 coordinate 1,698, forward strand.
CGGCACGCCACGAACGCCAGAAGACTTGCCGCAACACCGCTGCCTGAACTTCCTGCCCGGCTCGTACCGCAGCCGCTGGCAGATGCGCCGCGGCGCGAAGGTCGAGTCCTTCGAGCCGAAAGCGCTGATCGCGGCAAACAACGGCGACATGCTGTGCGCGCTGGCGGTGTCGGGCATGGGCATCGCGCGCCTGGCCGATTACCACATCGCCAACGAAGTCGAGTCCGGCCAGCTCGTGACGCTGCTCGACGACTTCGAGCTCGACCGCGAGCCGATCTATGCCGTCTACCCGAGCAAGCGCCACCTGAGCGCGCGGGTGCGGGTGTTTCTCGATTTCGTCGGGGAACGGCAGGCGGCGGATTGAAAGCCAGCCTGCAGCGGCAGGCGCGGCTCGCGCGGCGTGCCGCCGACGCACAGTTGCTTTTCCCGCGCCCGGCTTGATGGCATCGTGCAGGGCCGTGATGCTCGGGCGATGACGATTCGAGCCGCATTCCAGTGAGAACAAGCGGCACGCCACCCGGCGCCGAAGAGCGCGCGATGTTGCGCGATTCAGTGCGCGGATTCCTCGCCACGCATTGGCCCGCCGCCGGCGCGGTGCAGCGCGGTGACGATTCGGGGGCGGTGGCCGGACTGTGGAGTGGTCTCGTCGGCCAAGGGCTGGTCACGTTGGGCAGCGACGCCGAAGAAGGTGGCCTGCGCGAGATCGGAATCGTGATGGAGGAACTGGGCCGGGCTGCGTGCCCGGCCCCGCTGCTGGGTGCGATGCTGGCGAACCTGCTGCTCGCGCGATCGGGTGTGAACTCGCCGCTCGCGAGCGAGTGGCTCGCGGCATTGCACCAAGGACAGCGGCGCATCGGCGTGGCCAGCGCCGGTCTCGCGCCCGACGCGTCGGCAGGCTCGCCGCAAGTCGACCGCGGCGTCGCGAACGGCGCGCTCGCCTTCGTCGACGGCGCCGTTCACGCCACGCATCTGCTCGCGCTCGACGGCACGACGCTCGCACTCATCGATTGCCGGCAAGGCGGCGTGCAGGTGCTGCCGGCGCGCGCGCTCGGCCTCCCCGCCGGCCACGGCTGGGCCGAGGTGCGCTTGCACAACGCGGCCGCGAAGTGCATTGAGATCGCGCCCGGGAACATCGTCGACCTGCGGCACTGGCTGCG
>JANOLA010000055.1:0-1630 GCA_031419535.1 Burkholderiales bacterium
GGACCCCATCGTGATGCTGTTCGACGAACCCACCTCGGCACTCGACCCCGAGATGGTGGGCGAAGTGCTCGACGTGATGGTGGTGCTCGCCAAGGAAGGCATGACGATGATGGTCGTGACCCACGAAATGGGTTTCGCCAAGCGCGTCAGTCACCGCGTGATCTTCATGGACGCCGGCAAGATCGTCGAAGACTGCAAGAAAGAAGAATTCTTCGGCGACCCCGACGCGCGCACGCCGCGGGCGAAAGAGTTCTTGTCGAAGATTCTTCAGCACTGAGCGGTTTCGCCCAACACGCGTCGCGCAAATCGTTCAGCCTGTGTTGAGGGCCGCGTCACCGCATCCCATGCGCCGGCAGAGCTGTCCCTCTGGCGCGGCGGCCTGACCGCCGCAATCAGCCGAACTGCAGCTCGATCTTGCCGGCGCGGCGGCGCACCGGGCCGACGACGATCTTGACGTCGTGGCCCAGCTTCGTCACCAGTTCCAGCAGCTTGCCTTCGCTGACGCCGCGGAACTGGCCGCGGGTGATGCGGGAAATCTTGGACTGGTCCACGCCGAGCAGCTTGGCAGCGCCTTGTTGGGTCAGCCGCCGCGCCTTGATGGCGCGGGCGATCTCGGCGGCGAGTTGCGACTTGCGTTGCATCTCGGCGGCGTGGACATAGCCCAGATCGGTGTAGACATTGGTGCTGCCTTCTTCGATCACGATTTCGGTCTTGCGACTCATCAGCGGGCTCCTTGTTTCGTTTGCCAAGCCTCGAAGTCCAGCTTCGCAGCCTTGAGTCTGGCGTGGATCAGATCCATTTCTTGCTTCGGCGTCTTGATGCCGCTCTTGGACTTCTTCTGGAAGCAGTGCAGGACGTAGACCCAACCCGAGAACTTGACCGTGTAGACGGCGCGGTAAGTCTCGCCACGATCGTCTTCCACGACCTCCAGCACGCCCGCCGACCCGAAGCCGGTCATCACCTTGGCGTCCTGGTGCTTGCCGCCGGCCTGTGCCAGATCGATGGCGTGCCCGAACACGTCTTTGACGTCTTCGGGCATGGCGTCGAGATCACGTTTGGCGGAGCCAACCCACTTGAGGGGCTTGCGGGGTTGCTGCTTCGACATCGGAGACATTATGCCAATTTGGACATAGTGGAGTCAATGTGAGGCGATGGTGCTGCTCGTCGGTCGCTCTGGTGACAGTGATGGTGCCCTGGGTTCATGTCGATCGCACAGATGAAATGGGCGTGTCCCCGCTGTGCGGGGCCGGGCTGTTGCGCTGCGCGTCGAGCCGCTGTCAAAGGCCCAGCGTCTCGTCCCTGACGGGCGGCCATCCCTCACGCGGGCTCGCCGCCACCCTCCGTGCTCGTTGGCGCGCAGGGTGGCGCCGGACTGCGGCGTGCGGCGCCTTGCCGGTGCGCTCGCTGGTACAGCGATCAAGGCTGCGCCTTCATCGCAATGCCGAACAGCCAGAACACCCAGGTCAGGCCGGCGGTGCCGGCAGTCTCACGACAGCGGCCCGTTCCCGTGTCCGGGGATCACGGGCTTGGGTTCCTTCACGCTGCGCGTGAACGACGCCCGCTTGACGAACTGACGCGGGTGAAGCGGTTGGCTTGCAGCCTGCGCCGGCCGGAGCTGTCCCTCCCGGCC
>JANOLA010000056.1:0-10026 GCA_031419535.1 Burkholderiales bacterium
AGCGTCAGGTGCTGCGCCGAGCCCTGGCCGGCCGAGCCGAAGGCCACCTTGCCGGGCTGGGCCTTGCACAGCGCGACGATCTCCTTCACCGTCTTCGCCGGCTGGCTGGTATTGCTGATCAGCAGGTTCGGCGTCACGCCCACCATCACGATCGGCGTGAAGTCGCGCTCGACGTTGTAGCGCAGCTTGGGCTGCAGGCTCGGCGCCAGGCCATGGCTGTTGATGTGCGCCATCAGCAAGGTGCTGCCGTCCGCCGGTTGCTGCGCCAGATAGTCGGCGGCGAGCACCCCGGCCACACCGGCCTTGGTTTCGACGATCACCTGCTGCTTCCACATCTCGCCGAGCTTCGCACTCACGACCCGCGCCAGCGCGTCAGTGCCCCCGCCGGGAGGGAAGCCCACGACGATGCGCACCGGCGCATTCGGCCATTCCTGCGCGAGCAGCTTCGGCACCCCCAGGCTGGCCACGGCGGCACCGGCCGCTTGAATCAATCTACGTCGTTGCATATCGGTCTCCTTGACTTGGGTGTTGGCGCGGCTCAATCGCCGGCACGGCGAGCGGCTTCGCGAAGTGCTCCATCGCCGCTTGCACACCGCTGCCCGCGAGCTTCACGCCCGCGAGTTTGAGCCCCATCTCGCAGCCGGCGAGCGTGCCCAGCAGCGTCAAATCGTTGCTGTCGCCGAGGTGCCCGATGCGGAACATCCGGCCTTTGATTTTGCCCAGCCCCGTGCCGAGCGACATGTCGAAGCGCTCGTAGATCAGGCTGCGCACCGCGTCGGCGTCCACACCCTTGGGCATGATCACGCCCGTGAGCACCGGGGAATGCACGCTCGCATCCGCACATTGAATCGGCAAGCCCCAAGCCGTGACGGCGGCGCGCACGCCCGCTGCCCAGCGCTGGTGCCGAGCAAACACGTTCGGCAGGCCTTCGCTACGGATCATGTCCAGCGCCTCGTGCAACCCGTAGAGCAGGTTCGTATTGGGCGTGTACGGCCAGTAGCCGCCCTTGTTCATCTCGACGATCTCGTCCCACGCGAAAAACGAGCGCGGCAGCTTCGCGGTCTTCGCGGCCTCCAGCGCGCGCGGCGACAGCGCGTTGAAGCTGATTCCCGGGGGCAGCATCAAGCCCTTCTGCGAGCCGCTGACGCTCACGTCCACACCCCACTCGTCGTGGCGGTAGTCGGCGCAGGCCAGGCCCGAAATCGTGTCGACCATCAGCAGCGCCGGGTGGCCCGCGGCGTCGATCGCCTTGCGCACCGCGGCGATGTCGGACGTGACGCCGGTCGAGGTCTCGTTGTGCACCACGCAGACCGCCCTGATCTTCTTCGCCGTGTCCTGGCGCAGGCGAGTCTCGATCATCTCGGCCTGCACGCCGCGGCGCCAGCTCGGCGCGCCCGGCAGCACGTCGTCCTTGCCGTTCCACGCCAGCACCTCGCATTGCAGGCCCAGGCGCGTCGCGAGCTTTTGCCAGAGCGCGGCGAAGTGGCCGGTCTCGTACATCAGCACCGTGTCGCCCGGGCTCAGCGTATTGACGAGCGCCGCCTCCCAAGCGCCGGTGCCCGACGCCGGATAAATGGCCACCGGATGGCGCGTCTGGAAGATCTCGCGGATGCCCGACAGCACCTTCAGCCCCAACGCGCCGAACTCCGGCCCGCGATGGTCGATCGTCGGCAAGCTCATTGCGCGCAGAATCCGGTCCGGCACCGGGCTCGGCCCGGGGATTTGCAGGAAGTGCCGACCTGCGGCGTGGAAATCGAGTTTGAGCATGGTGCGTCCTTGGTCGTCGATATTCTTGCACCGTTACGGAGCCGGAACCGGCGCACTCCGCCGGGTGACCAAGGCCCAGACCGCAGTGGCACACTCGGCCCGATGACTGAAGTGAAACCGACCCCGCCGCCGCCTATTGGTTTTGGCTCCCTCTCCCGCAAGCGGGAGAGGGAGCCTCACGCCTCGTGCGTTGCGGGTCGCGCGAAGCGCGGTGGCGCAACTGAAATGACCCCAACGCACGCGGCCACGGCACCGCCGACCACCGAGATCTGCGAATTGCTCGCGCTCCGCCTGCGCAGCGACACGCAAGGCGAAGTGCTGTTTGACGCCGCATCGCGAGGACGCTACGCGACCGACGCGTCGATTTACCAGATCATGCCCGTTGGAGTGTTCGTGCCGAGCACGGAGCGCGACGTCGCCACCGCGATCGACATCGCGCGCGACTTGAAAGTGCCCGTGCTGGCGCGCGGCGGTGGCACCAGCCAATGCGGCCAGACCGTCGGTGCCGCACTCGTCATCGACTGCAGCAAGCACCTGCGCAATGTGCTCGAAGTGAATGTGGCGCAACGCAGCGCCGTCGTGCAACCCGGCCTCGTGCTCGACCACCTGAATGCGCAGCTCAAGCAGCACGGCCTGTGGTTCCCGGTCGACGTATCCACCAGCGCGCAGGCCACGTTAGGGGGCATGGCGGGCAACAACTCGTGCGGCAGCCGTTCCATCGCGTACGGCAACATGGTGCACAACGTGATCGGCGCGAGCGCGTGGCTGTCGAGCGGCGAGTTGCTCGAATTCGGCCCGGTTGAAAGCCTCACCGGCCGCTCGGCGCAGATCGCCAGCTTCGTGCGCGGCCTCGCCGAACAGCACCACACCGAGATCGAGACGCATTGGCCCAAGGTGCTGCGCCGCGTCGGCGGCTACAACCTCGACATCTTCCACAACCAGAACGAGCGGCCGTACACGGTTGATGCCAGCGTCAACCTTGCGCACCTGCTCGTGGGCTCGGAAGGCACACTGGCCTGCACGCGCAGCCTGACGCTGCAACTGACTGAGCTGCCGCGCGCCAAGGTGCTGGGCGTCGTCAACTTCCCGACGTTTCGTGCGGCGATGGAAGCGGCGCAACACATCGTCAAGCTCACGCCCACGGCGGTGGAGCTGGTCGATCGCACGATGATCGAGTTGAGCCTGGCGAACCCGGCGTTCCGCCCGACGATTGAAGCGGCGCTGATCGGCAAGCCTGCGGCGATTCTGCTCGTCGAGTTCTGCGGCGACTCTCCCGCCGCACTACTGCCAAAGTTGAAGCAACTGAGTGAACTGATGGGCGATCTCGGCCTGCCCGGCAGCGTGGTCGAGATGCCGCATGAAGCCGCGCAGAAGAGCCTGTGGGAAGTGCGCAAGGCGGGCCTCAACATCATGATGAGCCTGAAGGGCGACGGCAAACCGGTGAGCTTCATCGAAGACTGCGCCGTGCCGCTGGAGCACCTGGCCAACTACACCGACGCCTTGACCGAAGTCTTCGCGCGCCACGGCACGCGCGGCACCTGGTACGCGCACGCGTCGGTGGGAACGCTGCACGTGCGGCCGATTCTCGACATGCGCGTCGGCGGCGCCAACGGCGGCGCCGCGAAGATGCGCGCCATCGCCGAAGAAGCGTCGGCGCTGGTTCGCAAGTTTCGCGGCGCCTACAGCGGCGAACATGGCGACGGCCTGTGCCGCAGCGAGTGGATCGCGTGGCAGTTCGGGCCGAAGTTGAACGATGCGTTTCGCGCGATCAAGAGCGAGCTCGACCCGCTGAACCTGTTCAACCCCGGCAAGATCATCGACCCGCCGAAGATGGACGACGCGTCGCTGCTGCGCTTCGCGCCGCCTGAAGCACCCCAGCCATACCGCCGCATCGACATCCAGCCCGTGCTCGACTGGTCGGCGTGGACCGTGCAGGCCGACCCCGTGACGGAAGTGACCACGGCGCCCGGCAGCGGCGGCGACAGCACGGGCGGCCTGGCCAAGGCCGTCGAGATGTGCAACAACAACGGCCACTGCCGCAAGTTCGACGCGGGCACGATGTGCCCGAGCTACCGCGTCACGCGCGACGAGCAGCACCTGACGCGTGGACGCGCGAACACGCTGCGCTTGGCACTGTCAGGCCAGCTCGGCGATGGAGCCTTCACCAGCGAAGAAATGTTCGCGACGATGGACCTCTGCGTCAGCTGCAAAGGCTGCAAACGCGACTGCCCCACCGGCGTGGACATGGCGAAGATGAAGATCGAGTTCCTCGCGCACTACAAGGCGCGGCACGGCTACTCGATGAAGGACCGGCTGGTTGCGCACCTGCCTGACTACGCCGCCGCGGCGAGCCACGTGCCGTGGCTGGCGAACCTGCGCGATGCGCTGCCCGGCGCCGCGTGGCTGAGCGAGAAACTGCTCGGCCTTTCGGCCAAGCGCAGCCTGCCGAAGTGGCGCAGCGACACCTTCTGGCGCGTGCACGCCCGAACCTCGGGGCCGTCATCCCGGCGCACGCCGGGATCCATCTTCACAAGCCGCGATGCGACGCTCGACGCCGCACGCCGCGGCGAGAAGGCCGCCGTACTCTTCGTCGACACCTTCAACGGCAATTTCGAAACCGAGAACGCGCTTGCAGCCGCCCGCGTGCTGCACGCCGCGGGCTACACGCTGCACACCGTCGGCAAGCAGGGCGGCCACCACTGCTGCGGCCGCACTTACCTCGCCGCAGGCATGGTGGAACAAGCCAAGGCCAAGGCCGGCGCGCTCATCGATGCGCTGCTGCCGCTAGCACAAGCCGGCGTGCCCATCGTCGGGCTGGAGCCCTCATGCCTGCTCACGCTGCGCGATGAAGCCCTCGTGATGGGCCTGGGCGAAGATGCGCACGTTGTAGCGCGGCAAGCGCTGATGTTCGAGGAGTTCATCGCCCGCGAAGCCGCAGCGGGGCGCTTCATGCTGAAGTTCAAATCAGTCGACCAGCCCATCCTGCTGCACGGCCATTGCCACCAAAAAGCCTTCGGCGCGATGGGCAGCGTGCTCGATGTGCTGCGCCTGATTCCGGGCGCCAAACCCGAGCTGATCGAGAGCAGTTGCTGCGGCATGGCCGGCAGCTTCGGGTTCGATGCCGCGCACTACGACGTCTCGATGCAGATGGCCGAGGCGAGCCTGTTGCCCGCTGTGCGCAAACATGCAGACGCCATCGTCGTCGCCGACGGCACGAGTTGCCGGCACCAGATTGCCGATGGCGCGCAACGCGAAGCGCTGCATGTCGCGCGGCTGCTAGAGCGTTTGTTATGAGAGCTGACGAATAGCTGGCCTGGGAAGCTGCTCAAACCGAGCGCCACGAATTCGTCGATGGCCGAGTCATTGCGCGCTCTGGGTCCGAGGACCGGCATGTGACTGCGACCCTGAATCTCTACACGGCACTTCGCCATCACTTGCGTGGTTCGCCCTGCCGCACTTTCGGATTGGCGATGAAGCTCCATGCCGCAGCCGCGAACAGCTATTTCTACCCCGACGTGATGGTCACATGCAGCGCCGCCGATCTGACCAGCCCATTGACAAAGTCGGAGCCGACTCTGCTGATCGAGGTGCTGTCGCCCAGCACCGCAGCCTACGACCGAGGCGAATAGTTCGCCCAATACCGCCGCATCCCTTCATTGCAGGAATTCGTGCTGGTCGACGCGGGCCAGGCGGTGCATCTCGCGAGCGTGAACCTCGACATCACGGCGCAAGCCTTGTTCGCCGAGGTCGATTCATCAAACGGGGCGGTCAGCACCTGACGTCCCACAAACGCTGGCCGCAGTCTGGAGCCCCACCGGTTGCGCGAAAATTCGCGCATGGTCAGTGGAATGCTTGGAATCACACCACAGACAAGCGTATCTCCCGGCCCAAACTGCGTGCTGCACTTTCCAAGTGCTCCATTCGGCTGGCGTGATTGAGGTCAAGCAGACGGTCGACCTGCGGCATGTGCCAACCCAGACGGCGCGCGAGTTCGGACTTCTTCACCCCTTGCGCCAGCATTTCGGCGTAGATCGCCAGCTTTGCGGACTCCAGCACGCTCGGCCGAACGACTGGTTGACCTCGCTTTGCCTTGCTGGGTACAGGCAGTGGCCGGCGATCATCGATATAGAACGAGAGAGCGACTTCCAGTGCCTCAACCGCATACAGCAAGGCCTCTTCGCGGTCTTCGCCTTGAGTGATGGCCTCGGGCACGTCTGGGAACGTGACGACGAACCCTCCTTCCGCTTGCGCTTTGAGAACCGCCGGATAGTCAAACATGGGTCACTTCCCTTTCAGGCCAAGCTGCTTCTTGATGCCCTCGACCGTGCCAGTCTTCAACTCGGTGGCATGCATCGGCAGCACCGACTGCCGACCATTGAGGAACACCTTGAGATGAGAGCCCTTACCCTGGACGAATGTGGCGCCTTGCTTGGCCAGCCAGCGCTTGAATTCGTTCGAGTTCACGTTCGGAGACTAAACAGTTCTGTTGCATTCGTCAAGCCGCAGGACAGCGCACCGACTCGTTGATTGCGAGCCGCCGGCGATCAGCGTACGTTCCCTTGGCACGCGCAAGCGCGCGGATTCGACATCACGGCTCCGGCCTTGTTCGCCGAGGTCGAGCCCGGTCCGGCAAGCGCTTCGGCAATCCCACGCGGCTAAGGCACCGCCTAGCGCAACCGCGCCGCCGTGCTCGGCTGCCCTCGCCCGGCGATGTAGTCCGCGAATAAGCGGTCTTCGATTGCGAAACCCGCACCCTGTTTGGCAAGGATGCCGGCGCGCTTCAGCCTTTCGACGGCAGTGCGGATTTTCGCGACCGTCGGCTCAAAGCCCGGGTGCTTGCTCAGTGCCAGCAAGGTGTCTTTGGCCATTGGCGAGCGCCCTTGCGCCACCAGGACAAGCAGCTCGCGCTCGAGCGGTGCAAGGCTTGCCAGCAATGCCCGCCAACCGGCCACCTGCCGGTCGTCCTGGGCAATTCGCTGCATCGCCAAATCAACATCGGCGGAGCCTTCGGCCGACATCGCCTTGACGATGTCTTTCATCAGGGCCGGCTTGCGCCCGATATGGTCAAAGGCCCGTCGCAGATCAGCCAATTCGAGGCGCTTGCCTTTGTGGACCTTGGCGAAGTGCTGCGCAAGCAAATCGAGGTATTCGTCGCCGAGACTCGGAAAGTCCACCAACTGCGCAAACTGGTACATCGGCCCGCCCGACGCCGACATCATCTGCGCCAGCGCTTCTTGCGACGATCCCGTGAACACCGCGTGCACCCTGCGCTTGTGCTTTTGCAGTACGGCGCGCAGCGTCGCGACGATCGCCTGCCCCTGCGGGTGCTCCGCAACGGACTGGATTTCGTCAAGCATCAACAGCACCGGCTTGTCCGCCGCCGCGCTGAGCCTGGTGACCAAGGCGTCAAGCCTCAGCTCGGCTTGGGCCGGCAGGGCGCGACGCGAGGGAGCGTCGCCGAATTCCACGCTCGCGCCGAGGCCACCGAGTTTCTTCACTGCCGTCTTGGCGGTCTTGCCGATCGCGCTGGCCGGCACCGTCGCGTCGTCCAGCGCTTCTTCCAGCGAATGGTTGATGGCGTCGAGCGGCGAAGCCCGCTGCAGCCACACGTCGGCGTAGACCGGCACATAGCCGGCCGACCGGGCTGTGGGCGTCAGGTCCTGATCGAGAAAATAGGTCTTGCCCACTCGGCGCGGAGCGAACAGCGCCAGCGGCCGGCCCGCCTGAGCCTGAAGCATTTGCAGATAGGCCTGGGCGAGTTCAGGGCGCCGGATCTCGAGGTCGTCGAAGGTCTTCACCGCTGCCATTGTCGTTCATTGTCGTCAAAATCGCAATTGCGATTTTCATGACAACGAGCGACAACGCACCCCGGCCCAATCTGACGCGGGCGAACGCCCGCCCCGTGCGCGCAACGTCCACCGCTCCCCCCCGCCGGGTTCACCGGAGGTTGCAGCCAGTTCAGCTATGCCGGCACGTATCCTCGCGCGCCTGCCCAAGCGTCGAAGTGACTTCGCAACTCCTGCGGCATGTCGAGCACGAATCCGACGTCGAGCGGGTGCGAGTGGACCAGGAAGTGGCGCACCGCATCCAGCAGCACCTCGCCTTGCCGGCGATCCTTTTCCCGCTTGGACGCCTTTCTCTCGGGCTTTTCGGCGAGCCACAGTTTGTGCAATGCCATCCAGCGCGGGTCTGGCACGTAAAGTGGGCAAGCGCGGCCCCGCAGAGTGGCCACGACATGGCTGACCGGCGAACCGATCAACAACCACTCCTGTTCAATCAGCGAGGCCATCGGGTCGAATGCCTCGGCCGCGGGCAATGGGTGCGTGCTCGGGGCGGCGAGCAGTTCCACTTCATAACCGGCATCGTTCACGGCCTGGTAAGGCCGTCGCGGGCTGATTCGATAACTCGAGTCGATGCCGCGCAGCACCGAAAACAGCGTTTTCGATGCCGCGTCGGCCGGCCGGCCCGTGGAAATCAGCGAGGCCTTCGTATCGCGGCACCAAGCCAGGTCGAAGTCTTCCGTTTCCTCATTTCCGACCGGAAAGCGCGCACCGCACGCCAACTCGTATGCGGCGAACGCGTTGGTGCCGACGACCATCAGGTCAGTGCCCAGCATTCCCTCGATGTCGAGGCGGCGCAGAATTTCGGCCTGCCGGTCCGGCAACGAAGGCAGGCGCAATCGCCGGTACAGCCCCACCCTTTCGGCGAGCTGCGCATCGAGCGCTGCAAGGCGCGCTTTCAGCCGCTTCTTTTCTTCGATGAAATCGTCGTACTGGCGCGTCGTGGCGTCACTGCGCCGGCCGATGGTGGTGCCGCTGTCCTTCGAGTGCCACTTTGCGCCGAGGTATTCGACGCCCGTCTTGTCGACCCAGTACATGGAAACGGGCATCGCTTCGAGTTGCCGTCGGGTTTCAACCCAAGCCAGGTACGCCTGTTCCAGATTGGCAACGACGCGCTGTGATTCGCTCGAGTAGCGGCTGAAGGCATCGATCCGGTATTCCATTGACCGTTGATTTTATGGACTTTCCACCATGCGCGCGAAATGTCACGCATGGTTGGTGGAAAGCCTAGGGTCTTAGCCCCACCCCGGCGTAAACCTCGTCCCAGCCCAGGCTCAGCCCAAGCCCTTCGAGCCGCAGGCTGGTGCCGCGCGGCCAGGCTTCGAGCGCAGTCCATGGAGCGTCGGCCGGAACGCGGTGGCACGCCCATGCAGCTTCTTCCAGGCTCGACAACAAGCCCAATTCCTTCAGGCGCTTGACGATTTGCCTGTAGCTGAATCCGGCCAACCGACCCATCAGATCAGGTCGCCACAATGAGGGGGTAATCGAAGATGTCACGCGCAGGTGCCAATGAGTTCGCACCTGCACCCGTCTGTGCCTCGATCAGCTTCTTGGCCACATCACGCGCGATCTCAATTGTTTCCTGAATCGTGCGGCCTTGCGCTACCAAGCCCTGAACCTCATCGCTGGTGGCGAGGTACATCCCTTCAGGAAGCTTCTCGATATGAAGCTGAATGACATGTTCCACTTGAATACCCCCAAGTCTGCGCGCGTCTATTCGGCCGTTCCGCAAACGCCGACCATTGTGTCTCAGTTGTCCATAGGCCATTCCATTGCCGTCGCGAGAGGTGGAGTAGATCAACGGGCAGCGAACAAGACGGCGAAGAAGACGAGCTTCAAGCCGATGGATTCAGACGAGTTTCAGAACGGCGATGACAACCCCACCCCCGCATACACCTCGTCCCAGCCCAGGCTCAGCCCCAGGCCATCGAGCGGCAGGCTGGTGCCGCGCGGCCAGGGTTCGAGCGGCGACCATTGCGCATCGGCTGGCACGCGGTGGCACGCCCAGGCAGCTTCTTCCAGGCTCGACAACAAGATGATGTGTTGCAGACCCGCGAGCTGCCGATATGCCGCCAACTTTTCGCCTCCGTCGAAGCGCTGGGTGCTCGGCGACAGCACTTCGATGACGAGCCGCGCCTGGGTCAGTTCCACAGTTGTGACGGGGTCATCGATCCGTTCGCAATGAACCAGCACGTCTGGGTAGAAAACGGCATCGACCGCCTCGATGCGCAGGCGCATTTCGGTCATCTTCACGCTGCAAGGAGTCCCCTTGAGGGCCGAGTGAAGCGCAAAGCCCGCGTTGCGGATGAGGTCCGCGTGGACCGCGCTGCCACCCGCCATCCCGCGCGCGGGCTCACCCTGGATGGCGTAGATCACACCGTCCAGGTACTCGTGCTTGTAGCGGCTGGCATTCTCCAGC
>JANOLA010000057.1:0-2321 GCA_031419535.1 Burkholderiales bacterium
GTCGGCCGGGCTGTGTGGCGAGATCGTCGTCGCCGCCCGCGCCGCGATGTGGGTGGTGCTGCGCGCCGCGCGCGGGGCGGACGTGCGCGCGTCGAGCTGCGCGCGGCCCCTGGCGCGCAGCGCCGCGGTGCTCAGCGCGCGCAGGTCAGCCGTCTCCAGCGCGGCGATCTGGCTCGTCGTCAGCGCGCGCGCCTGGGCCGAGCTGAGTGCCGCGAATTGCGAGCTGCCGAGTGAGTTCAGATCGCTGCTCGGCAGGGCGGCGAGTTGCGCCGTCGTCAGCGCCGCGATCTGCGCGGTGCGCAGCAGCGCCAACTGGGTTGAAGCGAGCGCGTCGATCTGCGCGGTGGACAGGCCGCGAATCGCGGCGCTGCTCAGCGCCAGCAGGTCGGCCGTTTCCAGCGCCGGCAGTTGCGTGGCCGTCATCGCGCCGGCCTGGGGCGCGCTGAACGACCCGAACTGCAACGCGGTGAGCGCGTTCAATTGATCGGTGCTCAGCGCCGCGATTTGCGCTGGTGTCAGCGCGCGCACCTGCTCGTCGGTGAGCGGGCCCGAGGCAACCGGGCCGGCCTGCGCATTGTTCTGCGCGAGCTGCCCCAGCCACGCCTTGAGCATGTTGAACAGGCTCGAGGTCGTGAACCACCTGGGGAACGAAATCTTCATCGGTCCCCTTCGAGGTGTGTCTCAGCGGCGGCCGGGCGACCCGCGGTGCGGGCAGCCCGGCCTTGGCTCAGATCAACGGCTGGTGCCTGTTGTCGTCGATCGGCAGCAGGTTGCGCTCCACAGCCACGGGTGCGGCCGCGGGTGCGGCGTTCGCCGTGGGCGCCGCAGCGCTTGCCGGCGCCCCTGGCAACACGTCGACCGTGGGCGCGGCGAGCAACTCGTCGAGCTTCGGTGGTGTGGCCGCGGTGCCGCTGTCCTTCGCGAACCACACGTCGGCCATCGCGTGCTGCGTGCCGTCGGTGGCGGTGTAGCTCGACACCAGACCGAGCAGGTTGCCGTTGTCGACTTCGGTTCCGGCCAGACCCTTCAAGTCGAGCGAGGCGACACCGAATTCGGCCAGGCTGTGCAACTCGCCGGCGTCGGTCTTGCCGTCGATGTTGGCGTCGACCCAGAGTTGCAGCTTCGCGAAGTCGGTATCGCCTGCCGACAACGTACCGTCGCCATTGCTGTCGAGCTGCGCCATCGCCGCGTAACCGTTGCCGGCGCGTGTGCCGTCGGCGAGCTTCGTGGCCACGCCGAACAGCTCGGTGCCGTCGGCGATGCGGCCGTCGCCGTCGCGGTCCATCACCAGCAGGCCGTCTTGCGCCGACGCCCAACCGACCTTGTGCGCCTGGCCGGTCGCGTTCAGGTCGAACATCACGCCGTTCGCCGCCGCCGTGGTGCGCACGCCGTTGCCGTCGAGGTCGAGCATGATCGGCGAAGCGGCAAACAGCGCGTCGATCTGCGGCGAGGTCATGACCGCGATGTCAGCGCCTTCGAATGCCGAGACTTGCGTCATCGACATCGCGGCGATGTCCGCGGTTTGCAGCACGACGATCTGATCGGTGGTGAACGCGACGATCTGGTCGGTCGTCAGCGCCGCGGCCTGCGTCGTTGACAGCGCGACGATCTGGTTCGCGCTGAGCGCCTGGAACTGGTCGGTCGTGATCGCGACGATCTGGTCCGTGGACATCGCCTGCAGAGCCGCGGTGCTGATGGCGCGCAGGTCGGCGGTCTCTAACGTCGAGATCTGCGCCGTGGTGAGGTGCGGAATCTGCGCGCTCGTGAGCAGCGAGAACTGCGCCGCCGTGAACGCGTTCAGGTCGTCCGACGCCAAGCCCGCGAGTTGCGACGTGGTGAGCGTGACCACCTGGCCGCCCAGCGAGGTGATCTGGTCGGTCGTCAGCTCGGCCAGTTGGGCGTTCGACAGCGCGCGCAGCGAGGTCGACGTCAATGCACGCAGGTCGGCGGTTTCGATCAGCGGAATCTGGTCGGTCGTGAACGCGAGCACCTGGCTGCTCGACAAGGCCGCGTAGTGCGCGGTCGTCAGCGCGGTCAGGTCGGCGCTTTCCAGCGTGGCGAGTTGCGAGGTTGTGAGTGCGTTCACTTGCGCGGTGGTCAACGCGGCGAACTGCTGCGTGCCGAGCGCGTTCAGGTCGTCGCTGATGAGGCTGGACACTTGAGCGGTCGTGAGCGCCGCGACCTGGCCGGTCGTTAGGGCGCCCATGTTGTCGGAGCTGAGGGCGCCGAGTTGATCGGTGCTCCAGGCTCGCAGTGCGGCCGAGCTCAAGGCACGCAGATCGTTGGACTCCAAGGCGCCGATCTGGTCGGTGGTGAGCACA
>JANOLA010000058.1:0-3295 GCA_031419535.1 Burkholderiales bacterium
CGTGACCGCTCCGCCCAGGTCTTCCGCGCTCACCTCCTCATGCGTCACCGTCTTCACGACCTCGGGGCCGGTGACGAACATGTAGGAGCTGTCTTTCACCATGAAGATGAAATCGGTCATCGCCGGTGAATAGACCGCACCCCCTGCACAAGGGCCCATCACCATGCTGATCTGCGGGATCACGCCCGAAGCCATCACGTTGCGCTGGAACACTTCGGCGTAACCGCCGAGCGACGCCACGCCTTCCTGAATTCGGGCCCCGCCGGAATCGTTCAAGCCGATCACGGGCGCGCCGACTTTCATCGCCTGGTCCATCACCTTGCAGATCTTCTCGGCGTGCGCTTCCGAGAGCGCGCCGCCGAACACGGTGAAGTCTTGGCTGAACACGAACACGAGGCGGCCGTTGATCATGCCGTAGCCGGTGACGACGCCGTCGCCGGGAATCTTCTGCTGTTCCATGCCGAAGTCGGCGCAGCGGTGCTCGACGAACATGTCCCACTCTTCGAACGTGCCTTCGTCGAGCAGCAGCTCCAGCCGCTCGCGCGCCGTCAGCTTGCCCTTGCCGTGCTGCGCGGCGATGCGCTTTTCGCCGCCGCCCAGGCGCGCTTTGGCACGCTTGGCTTCCAACTGTTGAATGATGTCGTGCATGGGCTGAAACGCCTCCTCAAGCGATGGTGGTTCGGTACAGGTCGAGCAGTGCACGCGCCGCGACAGACGGTGCCACGCGCTGGCGCGACACGTCTTCCAGCGTCTGCGGCAAGGCCTGGCGCACGCCCGCGTGTTCATTGAATTGCGACAGCAACCGGGCGTGCACCAGGTCCCACAGCCACGCCAGATTCTGCTCGCGGCGCCTTGCTGCGAATTCATTGCTGGCTTCGCGCCGCGCGCGGAACTGCGTCGCGGCGTCCCACACCGCGGCGACGCCCTCGCCTTGCAAGGCGCTGATCTGCATCGCCTGGGCGTCGCGGTGCCCCGACCCGCCATGCGAATTCAACACGCGCATCGCGCTGACCACTTGCGCTTGCGCGCGCGTCGCCGCGTCGGGGTCGATGTCGGCCTTGTTGATGAGCACCAGGTCGGCAAGCTCCATCACACCTTTCTTGATGGCCTGCAAGTCGTCTCCCGCGTTGGGCAGTTGCAGCAGGATGAACATGTCGGTCATGCTCGCGACCGTGGCCTCGCTCTGGCCCACGCCCACCGTTTCGACAATCACCACGTCGTAGCCCGCGGCCTCGCAGACCAGCATCGCTTCGCGCGTCTTTTCGGCCACACCACCCAGGGTGCCAGAAGCGGGGCTCGGCCGAATGTAGGCGGCTTCGTGCACCGACAGGCGATCCATGCGCGTCTTGTCGCCGAGGATCGAGCCGCCCGACAGGCTTGAGGATGGATCGATGGCCAGCACCGCGACGCGAGCGCCTTGCGCGATCACGTGCAAACCCAAGGCTTCGATGAAGGTGGACTTGCCCACGCCCGGAACGCCGGAGATTCCGAGCCGCAATGCCTTGCCGCTGAACGGCAACAGCGCGTTGAGCAGTGCATCGGCGCGTACGCGATGGTCGGCACGCGTCGACTCGAACAGGGTGATGGCCTTGGCGAGCACGCGCCGATCGCCTTGGCGCACGCCATCGAACATCGACCGATCGGCAGCTTCGAGGTTCACGCCGAAGTCATGCAGCCGCGGTCACGCGCGACGAGGCCCATCAACCTGGCTTGGCCAGGTTGGCCTTGATTTGCTCGAGCACGTCTTTCGCGCTCGCGGGAATGGGCGTTCCCGGGCCGTAGATGCCCTTCACGCCGGCCGCATAGAGAAATTCGTAGTCCTGGCGCGGAATCACGCCGCCGACGAACACGATGATCTCGCTCGCGCCCTGGTCGCGCAGGGACTGCACGATCGCCGGCACCAGCGTCTTGTGGCCCGCGGCGAGTGTGCTCACGCCCACCGCGTGAACGTCGTTCTCGATCGCCTGGCGCGCGCATTCCTCGGGGGTCTGGAACAGCGGGCCGATGTCGACATCGAAGCCCAGATCGGCAAACGCGGTGGCGACGACCTTCGCGCCGCGGTCATGCCCATCCTGGCCGAGCTTGGCGATCAGCACGCGCGGTCGGCGCCCCTGCGACTGCGCGAACTGCGCGATCTCGCCTTTCAGCTTGTCCCAACCCTGCGCACTGTCATACGCTGCTGCATACACACCGGTCACCTTTTGCGTATCGGCGCGGTGGCGGCCCCAGGCCTTTTCCAACGCGTCGGAAACCTCGCCCACCGTGGCGCGCGCGCGCATGGCGTCGATCGTCAGCTGCAGCAGATTCTCGCTCGCAGCGGCGCTGCCGCCATCGGTTTGCGCGCACGCCGTCAACGCCTGAAGCGCTGCATTCACCGCCGCGGCGTTGCGCGCCGCGCGCAACACGCGCAGGCGTTCGATCTGGCTGTCGCGCACGGCGTGATTGTCGACTTCGCGAAAGTCGATCGCATCCTCTTCGGCGAGTTTGTACTTGTTCACGCCGACGATCACGTCTTGCCCGGAATCGATGCGCGCCTGCTTCTGCGCCGCGCTCGCCTCGATCTTCAGCTTGGCCCAGCCGCTGTCGACGCAACGCACCATGCCACCCTGGGCATCGACCTCTTCGATGATGGACCATGCCTTGTCCGCCATTTGCTGCGTCAGCGTTTCCATCATGTAGCTGCCGGCCCAGGGGTCGACGACGTTCGCGATGTGCGTCTCTTCCTGAATGATGAGCTGCGTGTTGCGCGCGATGCGTGCGCTGAACTCGCTGGGCAGCGCGATCGCTTCGTCTAGCGCATTCGTGTGCAGACTTTGCGTGCCGCCGAACACCGCCGCCATCGCCTCGATCGTCGTGCGCACCACGTTGTTGTACGGGTCCTGTTCGGTCAGGCTCCAGCCCGAGGTCTGGCAATGGGTGCGCAGCATCAGGCTCTTCGGGTTCTTGGCGTCGAAGCCGCTCATGATGCGGTGCCAGAGCAGGCGCGCCGCGCGCATCTTGGCGATCTCGAGATAGAAGTTCATGCCGATCGCCCAGAAGAACGACAGGCGTCCGGCGAACTCATCGACATCGAGCCCCTTGGCCAGAGCCGTCTTGACGTACTCCTTGCCGTCGGCCAGCGTGAAGGCCAGTTCCAGTGCCTGGTTGGCACCGGCCTCCTGCATGTGATAGCCGCTGATGCTGATCGAGTTGAACTTCGGCATCTTGTGCGCCGTGTACTCGATGATGTCGCCGATGATCCGCATGCTCGGCGCCGGCGGAAAGATGTAGGTGTTGCGCACCATGAACTCTTTCA
>JANOLA010000059.1:0-47529 GCA_031419535.1 Burkholderiales bacterium
CGGCTGCTGCAAGGCACGGCGATCCACGGTTTGGGCGCCGAACTGGACGGCCGGCTGATCGGCATCACGCACTACCTGTTCCATGCGAGCAGCTGGTCGGCCGACGTGTGCTACCTGCAAGACCTGTTCGTCGACGCCGAGCTTCGCGGCCAGGGAGTGGCGCGTGCGCTGATTGCCGCAGTCGCCGACGCGGCAACCGCGCGTGGCGCGCCCAAACTCTATTGGCTGACCCACCACGACAACAGCACGGCGCGTGCGCTCTACGACAAGGTCGCCGCGCACCGCGGCTTCATCCGCTACGACCATCCGCTGGGATGAGCTGCCGCGCGCTCAAACGAAACTGAGATCGTTCGCTGAGATCATCCTGCTTGAGCGACCCGAACCACCCCGCCGACTCCGGTCAATCGCTGCGTTCGCTGTTCGCTGCGCAAGGCGGCGTGCACGCCGTGTTTTCCGGCAAGGTCGCCGACTACGTCGCGTCGCGGCCCGACTACCCGGCGGCCTTGTTCGATGCGCTTCAGGCGCACTGCGGCTTGCGGCCCGGCGCGCGGGTCGCCGATGTCGGCTCGGGCACCGGCCTGTTGAGCCTGGGCCTGTTACGGCGCGGCTGGGAGGTGGTGGGCGTCGAGCCCAATGCCGCGATGCGCGCGGCGGCCGAGCAGATTCTCTCGGGGCACGCGACGCACCGCTGCGTCGACGGCAGCGCCGAGTCGATGCCGCTGGCCGATGCGAGCGTCGACCTGGTCACCGCGGCGCAGGCGTTTCACTGGTTCGAGGTCGACGCCGCGCGCAACGAGTGCCTGCGTGTGCTCAAGCCCGGCGGCCAGGTGGCGCTGATCTGGAACGACCGGCGGACTGAGGACGTGTTGCACGAGGCCCTGGACGAGGTCTTCGCGGCCTTCGGCGGCGCCAAGCGCGCGGCGTTGCTGCCGCATGAAGAACGCGCCGAGGTGCCGCGCTTCTTCGGTGGCGCCCCGGTGCGCGAGTGGCGCTGGCCGCACGAACATCGGCTCGGCGCGGCCGAGCTGGTCAGCCTGGTGTTTTCGCGCTCCTACATGCCGGCGCGCGACAGCCCCGCGGGCCGGGAAGCGGCGCGACTGGTGCAGCGCCTGTTCGAGCGGCTCGCGCAGGGCGACGCCATCGCGGTGCGCTACACCACGGTGGCGATGGTGGGCCGGCCCGCGCCGAGTGCGGTCTCGAGCAAACAACCGTTGTCGTGACCCCAGGCTTGGTGCCGAAAGCGACGCCGCGCCGGTGCCGCCGGGCTCAAGGAAACGCACGGCCGCCCGAAGTTTCCTTGACCCCAAGGGCCACGAAGGGGCCCCGTCGTGGCCCTTGGGGCGGACGACGTAGGTCGTCGGCCTGGGGGCGCTCTCATGCCGTTGCTCCCGTCGAGCCCTGCGCGTACGGCGCAAGAATGTCGAACACGGCGCGGTGCAGCGGTGTGGCCACGCCGAGTTTGGCGCCGAGCTCGGCGACGCCGCCGCTGAGCCAGCGCAGCTCGAGGCGATTGCCGGCTTGCAGGTCGTGGTGCATCGACGACGTCATTCCCGGATCCTGGCCGTCGGCGAGTTTGAGGCGCTGCTCGGCGTAGTCCTCGGCCAGATCGACGCCCGACGCACGCGCCACCGCGACCACCTCGCGCATCAGGTCGAGGAAGAACGCGCGCGTTTGCGGGTTCGCGCGGATCGGGCCGATCGTCTGGCGCATCGACGTCGTCGCGCCCGACAGCGCGGCGAGGAACACGTACTTCTCCCAGATCGCGCGGCGGATGTCGGCCGGGATCTCGGCGTTGATGCCGCCCTTCACGCAGGCCGCGAGCAGCGCCTGCGCGCGCGTCGAGCGCTGGCCGTCGTATTCACCGAACTGCAGGCGCTGCATTGCGCCGGTCTGTTTGATCGTGCCCGGCGGATCGATGCGCGTCGCGACATAGGCCACGCCGCCCATCAGCTGCGCGGGGGCAAACGCCTGGCGCAACAGCTCCTCCTTGTGCACGCCGTTTTGCAGCGAGATCACACAGCTGTGCGGGCCGACGATCGGCGCGATCTGCCGCAGCGCTTCTTCCGTGTCCCAGAGCTTGACGGACAGCAGCACGAAGTCCGCCACGCCGGCGTCGCAGGCTTGCTCGACGACCTTCACCGTCGGCGCGTGCACCAGACCCTGGGGCGTATCGAGAAAGAGGCCATGCTCGCGCATCGCCCGCCCGTGCGCGCCGCGCGCGACAAACCACACGTCGGCGCCGCTGAGCGCCAGGCGGGCACCGAAGTAACCGCCCACGCCTCCTGAACCCATCATCACGATCTTCATCAGCTCTGCGTCGCGCCGGTTGTTGGAGCTCGCAGTTTACGGGCAGCGCCGGCCGGCAGAGCGCTCAATCGGCAGCAGCGCAGCGCTCGCGCAGCTCGCGCTTGAGCACCTTGCCGATCGCACTGCGCGGCAGCTCGGCGATGAATTCGATGTGGTGCAGGCGCTGCAGCTTCGCCAGGCGCGTGTTCGCCCATTCGAGCAGCGCCTCGGCGCTGGGGGATGCGCCGGCGTCGAGCGCGTTGGCGCCGTCGGAGTCGCACCCCCCTGCGGCGACTGGGTCGAGCGCGCCTGAGGCGCTGGCGTCAAGCGCTCCAGCGGCGACCCGCAGCACAACGAACCCCACCGGCGTCTCGCCCCACTGGTGCGACGCCACGCCCACGACGGCTGCCTCGGCCACCGCCGGGTGTTCGCGCAGCACCGCTTCCAGGTCGCTCGGGTAGATGTTGAAGCCGCCGCTGATGATCATGTCTTTGCCGCGGTCGATCAGCGTCAGGAAGCCTTCGTGGTCGAAGCGCCCGATGTCGCCGGTGCGGATGAAGCGCTTGCCGAGAGTGTCGAACCACTCGGCCTCGCGCGTCTTGCCGGGCTGCTTGTGGTAGCCGGTCATCATGCTGGGCGAATGGCCCACCACTTCGCCGGTGGCACCGGGTGCCAGCTCGACGCCTTGCGGATCGATCAAGCGCATGTCGTGGCCTTCGGCAGGCCGGCCCACGGTGTGCAGCTTGTCGGGAAATGCATGCGCTTCGAGGATGCAGGTGCCTCCGCCTTCCGTCATGCCGTAGAACTCGATCAACTGGCCGGGCCAGCGCCGCAACACGTCGGCTTTCAGGGCCGCCGCGAACGGCGCGCTGGTGGCGAACTTGACCTGGAATGACGCCAGGTCGTGGCGGTCGAACTCCGGGTGCGCGAGCAGGCGCTGGTACTGCACCGGCACGAGCATCGTGTGGGTGACGCGGTGCTGCTGGGCGAGCGCCAGGTAAGCGGCGGCGTTGAACTTGGGCATCAGCACGACGCTGCCGCCGAAAGCGAGCGTGGGCACGAACACGACCAGTGTCGTGTTCGAGTACAGCGGTGTGGACAGCAGTGTCACGGTGCGCGCTGAATAGCCGTAGTGCGCGCCACGCCGCACGTGGGCCCAGCGCATCGCGTGCGACTGCACGATGCCCTTGGGCACACCCGTCGTTCCCGACGAGTAAATGATGTTGAACGGCGATTCCGGCGCGATGTTCACCGGCCGCGGTGTGACGCCTGGGGCACTGGCGGTCTGCGCGAGCCAGTGCTCCAGCACGGAATCGGCCTCCCGGCGATCGAGCGAGACCCGACGCAGGTCCGCTGGGAGCGGCGGCGTTTGTGGGTCGGGCGGGTCGGGCGCTGCGTCGAGCAATGCGGCGCTTGCGGCGTCGAGGAACAGCAGGCTCGGCTCGGCGTCGGCGAGCATGCCGATCAGCGCCGCGCGCGTCGTGCCGGTCGCGAGCGGCACGACCGCGGCACCGGCGCGCAGCGCGCCCAGAAAAACGGCCGCGTACTCGATCGACGCCGCCGCGCAGATCGCGACCTGCCGGCCGGGCCCGACACCGCGCTGCTGCAAGGCGTGGGCGATCCGGTCGAGCAACGTGTTGAGGCCGGCGTAGCTGAGCCGGCGTTCGTTTTCGACCAGCGCCACCCGCCCCGGCGCGGCTTCGGCGTGGTGCCGCACCAGGTCAGGCAAGGTGGCGAATTCAATGTTCTGCGGGTCCATGGGTGCTTTCGCGGATGCGGCGTGTGCCTGCGGGCCTGCGGGCCTGCGGGCCTGCGGGCCTGCGGGCCTGCGGGCCTGCGGGCCTGCCAGGCACGAGCGCCGCGGGTGCGCATTGGTTCGATTGATGCTCGACATTTTGTTCGATGCTCGGTTCGTCGGCCGGCTGCGCCGGAGTCCAACTGCGCTTTTGCGTCGGTACACACGTGTCCGCAAACCCGACCACGCGGGCCTTGGTGGACCCGCGCCCAGCGCGGTCTCGACCCAAAACCCGACAGGCACCCAGGGATTTTGACGGGCGCGGTTCGTCACAGTGCCGTACTAGCCTGACGCTCATCGTTTCAATGGAACGGAAGCCTCCCGATGGCGAATGAGAAAGTGGTGACGATCGAGGGCTTGTCGAGCGACGGCTCGCACCCGGCGCAACGCGCATGGGCGGCGCTAGACGTTCCGCAGTGCGGCTTTTGCCAATGCGGAATGATCAAGGCAGCGGCCGCGCTGCTGAAGGCCAAGCCCCACCCGACCGCTGGAAGGGCGACAACGGCTTCGTGCACACCGAAACGCGGTGCTTGCGGGTCACATGAGCCTAAATACATGAGACGGGCGAGCGCCGCGCGGTGGCTGGCTTGGGCTGTGCTGGGCGGGGCCTGGGCGCTCGCGGCGGCGCAGGGGGTGAGCCCCGGCGTGGCGCCGCGCCCCTCAGGACTCAGCGCGATGAGTGCCGAATTGCAGGCGATGCAGCTCGACGACTGGCTCAACCCGGGGATGCTGTGGGTGAAGGACGGCGAAGCCTTGTGGCAGCGTGACACGGGCGCGGCGCTCGTGCGCGAGTTGCCACGGCCAGGCCCAGACCTCGATGCGTGGCGTTGCGGCGCGCTATCCGGCCATGGACGCGCAGCTTCAGCAGCCCTTGGATCTGGGCGGACGCATCAACCTGTGCCGCACCCGGCATCAACAAGCGGGCGCCTGGGCGCCGCAGGCCGCACCGCTGCTGGCGCTGGAAGCGTGGGTGGCGATGCAATCGCGCGGGCTTGGTTTGACCCCGCCCGTGAACCCCGCGCTCACGCCGCATCGGGAACGCGGTGCGGCCTTGTTTCAGCAGCGCATCGGTCAGCTCGACCTGTCTTGCGCGAACTGCCATGACGCATTAGTGGGCAAGCGCCTGGGCGGCAACCCGATCCCACCGGCCGACCCCGCACCTTACCCCGCGTACCGGCTGCAATGGCAGAACCTGGGGTCACTGCAGCGCCGGATTCGCAACTGCATGACGGGCGTGCGCGCCGAGCCCTTGGCCTACGGCAGCGTGGAGATGATCGAGCTGTCGCTGCACTTGGCGGTGCGGGCCCAGGGCCTTGCGCTCGAGGCGCCGGGCGTGCGGCCCTGAGGACGGCGCGCCGGCGTTTCAGTGCCTTTCGGCGGCAGGGTCCGCGTCGGGCTCGTCGGGTTCGTCTTCGGCGCGCGACGCCTTCGCGGCGATGCGGAACGCCTCGCTCGCCCAGGCACCGAAGTCGTTGTTCTTGCAGCGCCCGCTGCAAAACGGCCGAAACGGGTTTTCGGGCGCGAACACGCTCTCGCCCTTGCAGGTGGGGCAACTCACGATCCTCGGGCGGGCGTGGCCGGCGGGCATCGCAAAGCTCAGGCGCAGATCGTCAACTCGAACGGCGTATCGAGCGCGCAGGGCTTGAGCTTGCCGTCGGCATCGGGCTGCAGCATCCGCACCGTCACCACGAGACGATGGCCGCTGATCTCGGGCACCACGTCAGTGGCATCGGTCAGCCGCAAGCGTGCCAGCAAGTGCACCTTGCCGGCCGGCAGGCTCTGCTGAAACTGGCCCGCGACCGCCATCATCTTGTGCGCCGCGCCGGCGTCGCGGATCAGGCGCAGCAGAAGTTGCAGCGCGTCGGCCATCGGCATCAGGCCTTTCGCCCAGTGCAGCAGTTCGGCGCGGCGCCGGTCCGCATCACCGTGCTGCCAGGCAAAGTAGGCCGGCAGGTCGAAACCGCAAGTTCCCCCCGGAATATTGATGCGGCTGCGAATCGCCATCAGCCACTCGTTCGCAGCCAACGTGGCGCCGATCTTGCCGGGCATCTGATTGAGCGCATTGAAGGCGGAATCGATGCGCGCCATCACATCGTCGAGCGCGGCTTCTGAAATCGACGGGTTGCCGCGGTAGGCGCCGAGTTGAGTACGCTGCTTGTCCAGGTCTTTCAGCAGGTCAGACTTGAGGTCGGCGCGCGAGCCGACGTCCATGATTTCGAACAGTGTGGCGAGCGCGAAATGGTGATCCACCGCGGCGTCGCGCACGACCAACTGGCCCAGGCGCTCGAACAGATGCTCGAGGCGCAGCATGGTCCGAATGCTTTCGTTGAAGGGATATTCGTAAACGATCACGGGGCGGGCTCGCTGGGGTGGGCATCGGCGAGTTCGGCGCCGTGCCGTTTGATTGTTCCACAGCGAATTCGGCCGGTGCCGGCGGCTCAGATCAGAGCTCTTGCGAGGGGTTCGTGCACCCACAGCTGCCAAAGGGCGGTGACGTGTCGGTCGAGCTCGTCGATCGAAATCGCATCGTTGTGAATCACCGCGTCGGCGCAGGCACGCCGCCGCGAGCGAGTCGCCTGCTGCGCGATGATGGCCAACACGGCGTCGCGCTTCAGTCCGGAACGCGCGCCCACGCGCTCGATCTGCGTGGCCTGCGGGCAGTCGACCACCAGAACCCGGTCGACCCGGGCGCGCCAATGCGGCGATTCGGCCAACAGCGGCACGTCGTACACCACGACCGGCGTGGCTCCGTTGCGCTGGACGGCTTGGGTCTGGCGCTGTGTCTCGGCACCGATCAGCGGATGCAGAATGGATTCGAGCTTGTGTTTGGCCGAGGCGTCGGTGAAGACGAGTTGCCGCATGCGGTCTCGATCCAAGGCCCCGGAGGGGCCGATCGCGTCGCGGCCGAATTCGGCGGCAATGGCGCCGAGCGCGCCGCCACCGGGTTCGGTGAGGCGCCGCGCGATCGCGTCGGCATCGATCAAGGTCGCACCACGCCGCGTGAGCAGGTCAGCGACCGTGCTCTTACCGCTGCCGATGCCCCCGGTCAGGCCGATGCGCAACATGCTGCTGGGCGTGACGCTCGCTCACCAACCGAGCCATCGCAGGACCCGGGCCTCGCCCGCGAGCAGGACCACCACGCCGGCACCGGCCAGGAAAGGGCCGAACGGAACGTAGCGGCCCTCGCGCAGGGCCCCGCTCATTTTCATGAACAGGCCGACCACCGCGCCGATCATCGACGCGCCGAGCACGATGGGGAGAATCATCTTCACGCCGAGCCAGGCACCGAGCGCGGCGAGCAACTTGAAGTCGCCGAAACCCATGCCCTCCTTGCCGGTGGCAAGCTTGAACAACCAGTACACCGTCCACAGCGAAAGGTAGCCGACGACGGCACCCCACAGCGCGTCGCTCAACGGCAGGGTCCAGCCGAGCGCGCTGGCCACGAGGCCCGCCCACAGCAGCGGCAGGGTCAGGTGGTCAGGCAGCAGCGTCGTGTCCCAATCGATCGCCGCCAGGGCCATCAGTGTCGCCGCGAATCCGCACCAGAGCAGCACCACCGGGGCCGCGCCGAAGCGCCAGCCGAGGACCGCGAACAAGGCGCCGGTGGCGATCTCGAGCAATGGGTAGCGCGCGGCGATTCGGGTCTTGCACGCGGCGCAACGCCCACGCAGCCAAAGGTAGCTCAACACCGGGATGTTCTCGTACCAAGCGATGCCGTGGCCGCACGATGGGCAGCGCGAGCGTGGGTGCGTCAGGCTCAAGGCGGGTGAGTCTTCGACCTTCACACCGAGCATCTCGGCGCTCTCCAGCTTCCAGCCGCGCTCCAGCATCAGCGGCAGGCGATGCACGACGACGTTGAGGAAGCTACCGATGCACAAACCGAGCAGCAACAGGCCCCAGGGGGAGAGCAGGAATTCGGCGATCCGCGGATCCATCGCCGCGGCTCAGACCACGGCGCCGAGTTTGAAGATGGGCAGGTACATCGCGACGACGATACCGCCGATCAGCGTGCCCAGAATCACGATGATGACCGGCTCGAGCAGGCTCGACAACCCCTTGACCGCCTCATCGACCTCGTCCTCGAAGAACTCCGCGGCCTTGCCCAGCATCTGGTCGAGCGAGCCCGACTCCTCGCCGATCGCGCACATCTGGATCACCATCACCGGAAATACACCCGTGGTTTGCATCGATGTCGTGAGTGCGGAGCCGGTCGACACGTCCTTCTGAATCTGTTCAGTCGCCTCGGCGTACACCGCGTTGCCCGACGCGCCACCGACGGAGTCGAGCGCTTCCACCAAGGGCACGCCTGCAGCGAACATCGTCGACAGCGTTCGGGTCCAGCGTGCGACCGAAGACTTCATCACCAAGTCGCCGAAGATGGGAGCCCGCAGCAGCATGCGGTCCATGACTTTCTGCATTTTCGGCGAGCGTTTCCACGACTCGAAGAAGACGTAGACGCCCCCGCCCAGGATGCCGAAGATCAAGTACCAGTACTTGACGAAGAACTCCGACATTGCGATCACCAGCAAGGTCGGCGCCGGAAGATCTGCGCCGAACGACTTGAACACGTCCTTGAACGCCGGGATCACGAAGATCATGATGACGGCGACGACGACGAATGCGACCACGAGCACCGCGACGGGATAGATCAAGGCGGACCGAATCTTGTTCTTGATCGCCATCGTCTTTTCCTGGTACACCGCCAGGCGATCGAGCAACTGCTCCAGGATACCGCCGGCTTCGCCGGCCTCGACCAGGTTGCAGTAGAGCGAGTCGAAATACAGCGGGTGCTTGCGAAACGCTGCTGACAGACTCGTTCCCGTTTCCACGTCAGAGCGAATGTCGGTGAGCATGCGCGTCATGCGCGGATTCGTGCTGCCGCGCGCGACGATGTCGAACGACTGAATCAATGGAACGCCGGCGCGCATCATCGTCGCGAGCTGACGCGTGAAGACCGCGATGTCTTTCTGCTTGATCGAGCGCCCGCCGCTCAGGCGGCGCTTCTTCACCTTGGTGACCAGAATGCCCTGGCGGCGCATGCTGGCGCTGACCATGGCCTCGCCGCCGGCACGCATTTCCCCTCGAACGACCTTGCCGTTTTTGTCCTTGCCTTCCCACTCGAAGACAATTTCCTTGAGAGTTCTCGCGGCTGCCGCAGTCGCCATGTTTATTTACGGGGACTCGTTCCCCGTCCCTTGGTTGTTCGAGCCTACTCGTTCGTCACCGAGATCACTTCGTCGAGTGTCGTCACACCGGCGAGAACCTTGATGAGCCCCGACTGGCGCAGATCGCGAACATTCTCACGCTGCGCTTGCGCGGCCAGGTCCATGGCCGTTCCCTCGGCCAGGATCAGACGCTGAATCTCCTCGGTGATGGGCATCACCTGGTAGATGCCGACCCGCCCCCTGTAGCCGTTGCTGCACGAAGAACAGCCGACCGCCCGATACGGCTTCCAGGTGCCGTCGATATCGGACTCTTTGAACCCGGCCTTGAGCATGGCTTCGCGCGGATATTCCGCAGGTGCCTTGCAGTTCTCGCAAAGCTTGCGCGCGAGACGCTGCGCCGTGATCAACAGCACGCTGGAGGCGATGTTGAACGGCGCCACGCCCATGTTGAGCAGGCGGGTCAGGGTCGTCGGTGCGTCGTTGGTGTGCAGCGTGGACATCACCATGTGGCCGGTCTGCGCGGCCTTGATCGCGATATCGGCGGTCTCGAGGTCGCGGATTTCGCCGACCATGATCACGTCGGGATCCTGGCGCAGAAACGACTTGAGCGCGACCGAGAAATTCAACCCCGCCTTGTCATTAACGTTAACCTGGTTGATTCCGGGCAGGTTGATTTCAGCGGGGTCTTCGACCGTCGAGATATTGACCCCGGGCTGATTCAGGATGTTCAGGCAGGTGTACAGCGAAACGGTCTTGCCGCTGCCGGTGGGCCCGGTGACCAGCACCATGCCATAGGGTCGCCCGATGGCTTTGAGCAGGCGGTCTTTCTCGATCTTTTCGTAGCCCAGCGCCTCGATGCCAAGCTTGGCGCTCGAGGGATCGAGATTCCGGATCACGATCTTTTCGCCGAACAGCGTGGGCAATGTACTCACGCGGAAGTCGATCGCCTTGTTGCCGAACTTGAGCTTCATGCGCCCGTCTTGCGGAACGCGCTTTTCGGCGATGTCCAGGCGCGAAATCACCTTGATTCGCGATGAGAGTTTGTCTTTGATCGCGATCGGCGGCTGTGTGATCTCGCGCAATTCACCGTCGACCCGAAAGCGCACGCGGTAGTGGTACTCGTAGGGCTCGAAATGCAGGTCCGACGCGCGCGCGTTGATGGCGTCGATCAGCATCTTTTGAAGAAAGCGGACGACCGGGGCATCTTCGACTTCAGTCGCCGCTTCGGCGGATTCTTGCGGGCTCGTGACGTCGTCGGTGACGTCGAATTCGAAATCGCCGCTGGTCATCGACTCCAGCGACTCCGTCGCGCTGGCCGTCGTGCCTTCCAGAATTTTCGCCAGCTTGTCGTGTTCGACGATCACCCATTCCGGCGCCAGCTGCGTTGCGAATTTGATGCGCTCGACCGCTTCCTGATCGGTGGGATCGGCACCGCCGATGAACAGACGGCTGCCGCGTTTGCCCAACACGACGATCTGGTATTGGGCAGCCAGCTTGGGATCGACCACGTTGCGCGGCAGGCGCTGCACGTCGGCGGCGCCCAGATCGAACAGCGGCAGCGCCAGTGCGTTGGACAGCGTGTGCGCCAAGTCCGCAGGCGACACGGCGCCGGCGGCGATCACCGATGCAATGAAACTGGTGCGCTTGTCCTTGGCCGATCGCACCAACTCTTCCGCCGCCTTGGCGTTGAGTTTGCCGGCATGCACGAGCACACGCGCGACTCCGGACAATGCGGATTGCGGGGCTTCGGCTAATGTGTCCAAGATGCGTTCGCTCGATTCCGAACTGGGGAAAACCGCACGATCATCGCCGAATCGCCCAGTGCTGTAAACGTCGTTTTCCGAAGCTGGGCGTCAACTTCTCACAGCGACCCCGCAAGCAACTTGCACAAATTGGGCGGGATCGGAAACGTCTTCCGAGAAAACGTGGTCGGGGTGAGAGGATTCGAACCTCCGGCCTCTACGTCCCGAACGTAGCGCTCTACCAGGCTAAGCTACACCCCGATTTTCGGCCGCGTTCCAAGGTCGCCGCGACTCAGCGCCGCAGCAAGTCTCAAGAGGAACGCTCAACTGACCGAGCGCAGGAGTCTAGCAGAGCGTCCCGGTAGATGGACGGGGGCAGCGCCGCCAAACTTCGGCTTGCTTCATCCGCCTCGGCGCGGGCGGCGGCCCGAGTCGCAGCCACGGCGCCGGTGTGCCGAACGATTTCCACGATCTCGGGCAGGCGCGCGACCTCGCCCTCTTGGATTGCCGCCCTGATCAGCGCGCGCTCGGCGGACGAACCCCGCTCCATGGCGATCAACAATGGCATCGTCGGTTTGCCTTCGCGCAAGTCGTCGCCCACATTCTTGCCGAGTTCCAAGGTCGCGCCTTCGTAGTCGAGCAGATCGTCAACCAATTGAAATGCCGTGCCCAGGGACCGCCCGTAGGCTGCACACGACTCTTCCACCGCCGCGTCGGCTTTCGCCAATACGGCCCCGATGCGCGCGCTGGCCTCGAACAGCTTGGCGGTCTTGAAGCGGATCACGCGCAAGTAGTCATCGACCGCCAGGTCGGGGTCGTGCATGTTCATCAGCTGAAGAACTTCGCCTTCGGCGATCACGTTGGTGGCGTCGGCCAACACCTCCAGGATGCGCATGTCGTTGATGGAGACCATCATCTGAAAGGCGCGCGAATAGACGAAATCGCCCACGAGCACACTGGCGGAGTTGCCGAACAGCGTATTCGCGGTGTCGCGGCCGCGCCGCAGTGCAGACTCGTCGACGACATCGTCGTGCAACAGCGTCGCAGTATGAATGAATTCGACTGTCGCGGCCAACTCGAACCGCTCGCGCCCCTTGAATCCGAGCGCGCCGGCGAACAGCAGCACCAGCATCGGCCGAATTCGTTTGCCACCGGCACCGATGATGTAGTGAGCAATTTGATTGACCAGCGCAACGTTTGACGCGAGGCGCCGCTGCACCACCGCGTCGACCTCGCGCATTTCGGCAGCCATCAAGGTCTGGGCCAGCGGCACCGAGGACGGTTCGAGCTTGGTCGGAGTTTGCACACAGAGCCTTGTTGACGAGGCGGATTATAGAAATGGCCGATTCATTGCTTCCCCTGCGCGGCAGATCGAGGGTCGGGGAGCGTTCGGTCCGCGGAGGCTCCGGCTGGAGCGCCGGACGCCCGAGCCCGAGCCCATTCCCTGCTGCTATACTGCGCGGCTTCGCCTTGGGCCAGTGCAATGCTGGGACATCGGGCAAGGCACGCAGTGTGAGAGGCAGACATGTACGCGATCATCAAAACCGGCGGCAAGCAGTACCGCGTTGCCGTCGGCGAAAAAGTCAAAGTGGAACAGATTCCCGCCGACGTGGGCCAGGAGATCCGCCTTGACCAGGTATTGGCCGTGGGCAGCGGTGAGGGCTTGTCGGTTGGGGCGCCCTGGGTGGTCGGTGCGCACGTGACAGCCCGCGTTCTGGCGCAAGGTCGTCACGACAAGGTTCGAATCTTCAAGATGCGCCGCCGCAAGCACTATCAAAAGCGGCAGGGCCATCGGCAAGCATTCACCGAACTCGAAATCAGCGCCGTAAACGCCTGATATCAGACCGAACCCAATTCAGGAGTGCGAGATGGCACAGAAAAAAGGCGGCGGCTCGACGCGC
Organism: Burkholderiales bacterium; assembly: GCA_031419535.1. Lineage (GTDB taxonomy): Bacteria > Pseudomonadota > Gammaproteobacteria > Burkholderiales > Burkholderiaceae_C > JAEMQF01. The sequence goes on from JANOLA010000059.1 coordinate 12,890, forward strand.
AATGGACGTGACTCACAGCCCAAGATGTTGGGCGTGAAGGTGTTCGGCGGTGAAGTTATTCCGGCGGGGTCGATCATCGTTCGCCAACGCGGCACCAAGTTTCACGCAGGCCCCAATGTGGCCATGGGTCGCGACCATACCTTGTTCGCGTTGGTCGACGGCACCGTGAGCTTCGCGGTCAAAGGCCCGCTGAATCGCCAGACGGTACGCGTCACAGCCGCCTAGTCGTTCCGCTTGGCAGACGCAAAGCCCCGGCGCGCCGGGGCTTGCTTTTTTGTGCCGCCACCAGCGGCGACGGCTCCCTGCGCATAGACTCACGCAGCACGGACGCGTGTTTCGCTGTTGCGATGCTGAAGAGGCAACATGAAATTCATCGACGAAGCCACCATCGAGGTCATGGCCGGCAATGGCGGCAGTGGCTGCATGAGCTTTCGCCGCGAGAAGTTCATTCCCTTCGGTGGCCCGGACGGCGGTGACGGTGGCCGGGGAGGCAGCGTCTACGCCGTCGGCGACCGCAACCTGAACACGCTGATCGAGTTTCGCTACGCCCGCAAGCATGTGGCGCGCAACGGCGAAAGCGGTCGGGGGTCGGACCAATTCGGCGCGGCCGCGCAAGACATCGTGCTGCCCATGCCAATCGGCACCATCGCCACCGATGCCGAGACCGGCGAAACCCTCGCCGAATTGTTGGTACCGGACGAAAAAGTACGCCTCGTCAAGGGCGGCGACGGGGGTTTCGGCAACCTGCATTTCAAGAGCAGCACGAACCGGGCGCCGCGCCAAAAGACTTCCGGCTGGCCCGGCGAGGCGCGCAAGCTGCGTCTCGAGTTGCGTGTCCTGGCCGATGTCGGGCTGCTCGGCCTGCCCAATGCCGGCAAGTCGACCCTCATCGCCGGGGTGTCCAACGCCCGCCCGAAGATCGCCGACTATCCATTCACGACGCTGCACCCGAACCTTGGCGTGGTGCGCGTCGGTCCCGACCAAAGCTTTGTCATCGCCGACATTCCAGGCCTCATCGAAGGCGCGGCGGAAGGCGCCGGCCTGGGACACCAGTTCCTGCGTCACCTGCAACGCACTCAATTGCTGTTTCACGTCGTCGATCTCTCCCCCTTCGACGACGTGCTCGACCCGGCGGATCAAGTCAAGGTGATCGCGAGGGAGTTGGAAAAATTCGACGCGAGCCTGTTGCGCAAGCCGCGCTGGCTCGTGCTCAACAAGGTCGACATGGTGGCGCCAGGCGAACTCGAAGCGCGCGTCAAAGCCGTGCTGAAGAAGCTGAAGTGGAAAGGCCCGGTGTTCTCGATTTCGGCGCTCGCGCGAACCGGCCTCGAACCCTTGATGCGTGCCGCTTACGAACATGTCGCGGCGATGAAGAATCCTCCCGTGCCGGAGCCCGACCTGCGCTTTTCGGCGGCCGAGCAGGGCGAGAGGGCATGAACGGGACGCTCGTCGCAGCTCGCAGAATCGTCATCAAGGTCGGATCGAGCCTGGTGACCGACGAAGGCCGCGGCGCCGATCCCCAGGCCATCGGCAACTGGTGCCGGCAGATGGCGGTGCTCGCCGGCGAAGGGCGCGAAGTGGTGATGGTGTCGAGCGGCGCCATTGCCGAAGGCATGAAGCGTCTGGGCTGGGCCACTCGTCCGCGTGAAATTCACGAACAGCAGGCCGCCGCCGCCGTCGGCCAAATGGGCCTGGTTCAGGTCTACGAGACCAAGCTGCGCGAACACGGCATGCGCAGCGCACAGGTGCTGTTGACACACGCCGACCTGGCCGATCGAGAGCGCTATCTGAATGCTCGCTCCACGCTGCTGACGTTGCTGCGCCTCAAAGTAGTGCCGGTGATCAACGAGAACGACACCGTGGTCAACGATGAAATTAAATTCGGCGACAACGACACGCTCGGCGCTCTTGTCGCGAATCTGATCGACGCCGATGCCCTGATCATCTTGACCGACCAGAAGGGCTTGTACTCGGCGGACCCTCGTGCCGACCCGAGCGCTCGTTTGATCGAGCAGGCCAGCGCGGGTGACGCTGAACTCGAGCGCATGGCCTCGGGCGCCGGCAGCCACATCGGCCGCGGAGGCATGATTACCAAGGTGCTGGCTGCGAAACGCGCCGCCAGCAGCGGGGCCTCAACCGCCATCGCCTGGGGGCGTGAGCCTGACGTGCTGATTCGGCTCGCGCATGGGGAATCGATCGGCACGTTGCTGACCGCGCAGACGCCAAAACTCGCCGCTCGAAAGCAGTGGATGGCGGGTCATCTTCAGTTGCGCGGAGCCGTCGTCGTGGATGAAGGCGCGGCGCGCAAGCTGCGCGACGACGGAAAGAGCCTGCTGCCGGTGGGCATTACCGAGGTGCTCGGCGAGTTTCACCGCGGCGATGTGATCGCGGTTCGAAGCCCCGGCGGCGCCGAAGTCGCTCGCGGCCTGGCCAACTACAGCAGCAGCGAGGCGCGCTTGATCGCTCGCAAGCCGTCAAGCGCGTTCGAAGGCCTGCTCGGGTTCACTTGTGAACCTGAGATGATCCATCGCGACAATCTGGTGCTGTCCTGAATTCAGGTCGGCGGCACATCCGGCGGCGACGGGAACTCCGACCCGCCGCTCTCTGGCGCGGCAGCGTCGGCATTGGCCGCGGGCATGTCGCCTGGGTGCCCACTGGCCGGTTGCCGCATGCGTGAGCGCAGGTACCGGTTGTGATGGTGCGACCGTGGAATGAAGCGCGCCAGTTCCGTGAGCGCCAGCTGGTACACGTCGCGCTTGAAATCGATCACCGACTCGAGTGGAACCCAGTATTCGTTCCAGCGCCATGCGTCGAACTCGGGGTGCTCGGTGGCGCGCAGGTTCATGTCGCTGTCGTGGCCGGTGAGCTGCAGCAAGAACCAGATCTGCTTCTGCCCGCGGTAGTGGCCGCGCGCGTCGCGCCGGATGTAGTGGTCGGGAACTTCGTAGCGCAACCAGTCCCGCGTGCGCGCGACGATGCGCACGTGGTCCGGCAACAGTCCCACCTCTTCGTGCAGCTCGCGGAACATCGCCTGCTCGGGCGTTTCACCGTACTTGATGCCCCCTTGCGGGAACTGCCAGGAGTGGGTGCGTATCCTTTTGCCCCAGAACACCTGATTCTTTTGGTTGAGCAGGATGATGCCGACGTTGGGCCTGAACCCCTCGCGGTCGAGCATAATCAACCCCAAATCACTCGTTGAAATCGATTATTGCATTGGTGTGACGGGATTCAAACCCTTGGGTTTCCCGAAGCGCCCACTGCGCCAGCCGACGCGTCGACCTCCCCGTCCATGAAAGCCTCTGAGTTCTTCGTTTCCACGCTGAAAGAGGCCCCCGCCGACGCCGAAATCCTGAGTCACCAGCTGATGCTGCGTGCCGGCCTGATCAAGCGCCTGGGCGCGGGCATCTACAGCTACATGCCGATGGGTCTGCGGGTGATTCGCAAAGTCGAGGCGATCATCCGGCAGGAGATGAACAACGCTGGCGCCATCGAGCTGCTGATGCCCGTGGTGCAACCCGCCGAGCTGTGGCAAGAGACCGGGCGCTTCGAGAAGATGGGTCCCGAGCTGCTGCGCGTGAAGGACCGACACGACCGGTCGTTCGTGATTCAGCCCACCAGCGAAGAAGTCATCACCGACATCGCTCGGCAGGAGTTGCGCAGCTACCGCGCGCTGCCGAAAAATTTCTATCACATTCAGACCAAGTTTCGCGACGAGCGCCGGCCGCGCTTCGGCCTGATGCGCGGGCGCGAGTTCACGATGAAAGACGCGTACTCGTTCGACCGGGACGCGCAAAGCGCCGGCGCGAGCTACGCAAAGATGCACGGCGCGTACACGCGCATCTTTGAGCGCATGGGCTTGCGCTTTCGCGCTGTCACAGCGGACACGGGCGCGATCGGCGGCGATCGATCGCATGAATTTCAGGTGCTTGCCGAGACCGGCGAGGATGCAATCGCCTACTGCCCGGACTCGGACTACGCGGCGAACATCGAATTGGCGCAGGCGCTGCCGCTGCTGAGCCGCCGCGAAGCGCCCGCCCAGCCTTTGACGAAGTGCGCCACGCCAGGCAAGAGCAACTGCGAGGATGTTGCCGCTTATCTGGGCGTTGCGCTGCAACGCACCGTCAAGTCCTTGGTGATGGCGACAGATCAAGCGGAACGCGCCGGACAAGCCCCGCGAACGACGATCTGGCTGTTGCTCATCAGAGGCGATCACTCGCTGAATGAAATCAAGGTCGGCAAGATCGACGGCTTGAAGGACGGCTTTCGTTTCGCGACCGAGTCCGAAATTCAAGCGCACTTTGGCTGCCGGCCCGGCTACCTGGGTCTGGTCGCAATGAAGCAAGCCGTGAAGGTGATCGCCGACCGGACGGTTGCACTGATGAGCGACTTCATCTGCGGCGCGAACGAGGCCGACTTCCACCTCACCGGCGTCAACTGGGGCCGCGACGCCGCCGAGCCCGATGCAGTGGCCGATATTCGCAACGTCGTCGCGGGCGACCCTTCGCCCGACGGCAAGGGCATTCTTTCAATCCAGCGCGGCATCGAAGTCGGCCATGTGTTTTACCTTGGCACCAAGTACAGCCAGGCAATGAACGCGACTTTTCTTGACGAGACGGGGAAACCGAAATTTCTGGAAATGGGTTGCTACGGCATCGGCGTGACGCGAATTCTCGGTGCCGCGATCGAACAGTCGAACGACGAGCGAGGCATCGTCTGGCCGGACGCGCTGGCCCCATTCCAGGTCGTGATCTGCCCAATCGGCTACGAGCGCTCTGCCGCCGTGCAACAGGCCGCGCTGGCGCTGCACGACGCGCTCATCGCGCAAGGCGTCGACGTGCTCATCGACGACCGGGGTGAGCGCCCCGGCGCGATGTTCGCCGATTGGGAGCTGATCGGCGTCCCGCACCGGATCGTGGTCTCGGACCGCGGACTCAGCGCCGGCAAACTCGAGTACCAGGGGCGGCGCGATGCACAGGCCAGTCCCGTCGCGGTGGAAGACGCTGCACGGTTCCTGAAGAGCAAACTCGCGGCATGAGGGCGGGGCTCGGCGTCGGCAGGCGCTGGCAGGAGCGGCTTGCCGCCGTGGTTCTGCTTGGCGTCTTGCTGATGGGCTGCCCGCTGCGTGCCCTGGCCGGCGCGCAAATTCAAGAACCGCTGGCCGATTCGATTCGTTCCGCGCTTGCCGCCGCGATCGCCAGCAGCGCACCGCCCAGACCATCGTTCGCTTCCCTCGAAGAGCGACTGGAATATTTGAACTGGCTCGGCGAAATCAGCCAGCGCCTCAAGCAGCGCAAGGCCGAACACGTGGCGCGCGTCGAGTTCCTCGAGACGCTCTGGTATGAGTCCAAGCGAGCCGGTCTCGAACCCGCCCTGGTGCTGGCCATCGTGCAGGTGGAGAGTGCGTTTCGCAAGTACGCCATCAGCACGGCTGGCGCACGCGGCTACATGCAGGTCATGCCTTTCTGGGCGCGGCTGATCGGCGACGGCAACGAAGGCCATCTGTTCCACATGCAGACGAACCTGCGATTCGGCTGCGTGATCCTGCGCCACTACCTCGATCTGGAACGAGGCGATCTGTTCCTTGCGCTGGGCCGCTACAACGGCAGCCGCGGCAAGTCGCCTTACCCCGATGCGGTGCTACGGGCCCGCAAGAGTTGGGAGTTCAAGCGCTCCTGATCGGCTCCGGCGGCTCTACAAGCCATCCCACTGTTTGGGTGCGGCCCGGTCCACGCCGAGCAATGAGAGGACCCGCTCCACGGTCTCATCGACCATTTCCTCGATGCTTCGCGGCAAGTGATAGAACGCCGGCAGCGGCGGGAAAATCACGCCCCCCATTTCCGTCACCGCCGTCATGTTGCGCAGGTGGGCGAGATTGAAGGGCGTTTCGCGCACCATCAAGACGAGGCGGCGGCGTTCCTTGAGCGTCACGTCGGCGGCCCTGGTCAGCAGGTTGTCCGACAAGCCGAGCGCGATGGCCGCCAGCGACTTCATCGAGCACGGCGCCACGACCATCGCCTGGGCCGCAAATGATCCGCTCGCGATTCGGGCGCCGACATCGGCCGGGTTGTAGGCTGAATCGGCCAAAGCCTCCAAGTCCTTGCGGCCCATGCCCAGTTCATGGTGAACATTGAGCAACCCGGCCCCACTGGCGACCAAGTGGGTCTCGCAGCCGCACTCGCGCAGCCGTCGCAACAGTTTCACCCCATAGAGGGCGCCGCTTGCGCCTGTGAGACCGACGATGACCCGCCGTGCCGACCGATCGTCGGGACGCTGCGAGCCGGTCACTGTGTACGCCTGGTCAGGCCCCGAGCAGCGGCTGCAACTCGCCGGCCTGGTACATCTCCGTCATGATGTCCGACCCACCCACGAACTCGCCGTTCACGTAGAGTTGCGGAATAGTCGGCCAGTTGGCATAGCCTTTAATGCCCTGGCGGATCTCTTCGTCTTCAAGCACGTTGATCGTCTTCAAATCGTTCACGCCGCAGGCGGTGAGGATTTGCACGGCGCGCCCGGAGAAGCCGCATTGCGGGAATTGCGCCGTCCCTTTCATGAAGAGCACCACGCGGTTGCTCTTGACCAGGGTATCGATGCGCTGTTGAACGTCGCTCATGGTGTCTGTTGGAAGCTGCGAACCCCGACTTTATACGGGAAACGAACCCCGCCCACGGGCCAGCCCGAGCAAACCCCTGCGCAACCCAAATTCAAAAGGCGTATGAAACGCCCATCTGCAGCACTGGCGACCAGCGCATGTCGCGCCACACATCGTCGAACGACTGGCCGCCGCGGCCCAGCCGCACGGCATTGCCCGGCTGCAGCGCCACGACTCCGAGGTCCGCGCTGAAGCTCCACTTGCCCTGCAACGAGAGACCGGTGTAGCCGAAACTGAAATACGGCACCGACGCCGTCTCCGAGCTCGGGTCGCTCGTCGTCGTCAGCGCGGTCGACAACAGGCGCCGTTCGGCCGCAAAGCTCGAGCCGCGTGCGCCCAGCGCCGGCTGGCCTGTCGTGGCCTGGGAGCGCGGGCCGACGATGAGGCCGCTGGTCGCGCGCAGCCCGCCCAGGCTGTGCCGGTCGAACAGTGCCTCGGTGAAGTAATAGTCGCCGGAGACGCTGACGGCGTTGACTCGCAGTCCCGCAGCGGCCGGCTCCTTCAGGCTTGACTGCCAAGAAGGTGCGGCTGAACCCAAGGAAAGCCGCGCCTGCCAGCGTGCCCAGGCCAACTCGCCCGCGGGCAGCTTCAGACCGTCGCCTCCCGCCGCGCTTGCAGCGCTTGCCAAGCCAAGGCCGCAGCAGACGAGGATGGCCTTCTGAAAGGTGCGCATGACAGTCTCCAAAGGTGGTCCGTGGTGGCCGATGTGTGCGGGTATCAAGCTGTTCGTCACCGGTGATCTTGCACGGCAACGGCATCATTGTGATCCTGCGGGGATCGCCGCGCACCCCCTAACCGCAACAGATGCGTGTTTTTGCACACACCACGGGGCCCGACCGCCATGCCAAGCGGCCATTGCCCGCCCGGTCGGAAGCGACGGCTATTGGCCGCCGTCCGGTCCTGGAGGGTCCCAGCACCCGCCGCTACAGCGCGGCAGGCCTGCCAAGTCCTTGCGGGTTTGAACCTGCGTAAAGCCATGGCGGTGAAGCAAGTCAACCACTTCAGAGCCCTGATCGGAACCGTGTTCCAACAATAGCCAGCCCGTCGGACGCATGTGCGCCGCCGCACCGTCAATGACCGAGCGCAAGGCTTCGAGCCCGCTGGGGCCGGGGCTGAGCGCGAGGGCTGGCTCGTGAGCGAGAGCCGGCAAATGGCGGTCCGACTTTGCGATGTAGGGGGGATTGCACAGCACCAGATCGAACGCACGTCCGACCGTGGCTGCCCACCAATCGCTGAGCAGAAACTCGACGTCGAGGCCCAACCGATTCGCGTTGCCGCGAGCGACGCGCAACGAGTCGGCGCTCACGTCGAGAGCGCAGACCTGGGCGTGCGGCGACTCAGACTTGATCGCCAGCGCAATGGCTCCGCTGCCTGTGCCCAAGTCGAGCACCTGCGGTCGCTCTACTCGCGCAAGACATCGGCCCAGAATTTCCAGCCCCCATTCGACGAGGTGCTCGGTCTCCGGGCGGGGCACCAGGACCGCCGGCGTGACTTCCAACAAGAGCCCGTGAAACTCCTTTTCGCCAAGCAAGTAGGCCAGGGGTTGGCCTGCGGCGCGGCGCGCGACCATCGATGCGAAGCGGTCAGCATTTGCGGAGTCGAGTTGCGCATCGTCGTGCCCCAGCAGCCAGGTACGCACCTGGCCCAGGCATCTCGCCAAGAGCAGCTGGGCGTCCAGCGCGTCCAGGCCGCTTGCCTTCGCAAGCGCCAGCGCACCCGAGACGGTGGTCGCCATCACAAGCGTTGGACCCGGGAGGCGGCTTTGGCGACGCGGCTTGCCGGCACGCTGCTCCGACGGCGCTTCATGCGTTGGCCGACTCCCACGCCGAAAGTTGCTCGGCGGCGCGCGCCGCGTGCAGGGCCGCGACGATGTCGTCGAGATCGCCGTCGAGGATCGCCTGGAGCCGGTACAGCGTCAGATTGATGCGGTGATCGGTGACCCGCCCCTGCGCGTAGTTGTAGGTCCTGATCCTGTCGCTGCGGTCGCCGCTTCCGATGAGGCCCTTGCGCGTGGCGGCTTCCTTGGCCGCGCGCTCGGTTTGTTCCTTGTCACGCAGGCGCGCGACCAGCACCGCCATCGCCTTGGCTTTGTTTCGATGCTGCGAGCGGTCGTCCTGGCATTCGGCGACCAGCCCCGTGGGCAGGTGCGTGATGCGGATCGCGCTGTCGGTCTTGTTGACGTGCTGACCGCCGGCGCCACTCGCCCGAAAGGTGTCGATTCGCAGCTCCGTGGGGTTGAGCTGGATCTGGTCGGCCGCATCCGCCTCGGGCAACACGGCGACAGTGCACGCGCTGGTGTGGGTGCGACCCTGCGTTTCGGTCGCCGGCACGCGCTGCACGCGGTGCCCACCGGACTCGAGCCTGAGCTTGCCGTATGCGCCCTCGCCTTCCACCCGAAACACGAGTTCCTTGTAGCCGCCCAGGTCGCTCACCGACTCCGACATGACCTCGGTGCGCCACCCCTGCCGCTCGCAGTGGCGCAGGTACATGCGGGCCAGGTCGGCGGCGAACAGCGCCGACTCGTCGCCGCCGGTACCGGCACGAATTTCGACGAAAGCGTTGCGCGCGTCGTCCGGGTCGTGCGGCAACAAGGCCAACTGCAATTCGCCATGCAGGCGCGCCATCTCCTCGTTCGCGCCCTTGATTTCTTCTTGTGCCAAATCGGCCATGTCGGGGTCGTTCAGCATCGACTTGGCCGCCTCCAGGTCGTTCTCTCGCGCCACGTACCGGGCATACAGCTGAGTCAGCACGGACGCTTCCGCGTGCTCCTTGCTCACTTCGCGATAGCGCGGCATGTCGGCGCCCACCGCCGGGTCGGCCAGCGTGGCTTCGAGTTCGCTCAGCCGCAGCCTCAAGCGTTCAAACTGCTGGCGAAGGGACTCTTTCATGCGCTTTCGAGGTGGGGTGCGGCTCGCGTGCAGCTCGCTGCACGCGCAATGCGGGTCGCTTGAGCGACCGCTGCGCGAACTTTCAGGCTATCACGCGCCGTCGGCGGGGTCGCGCGGGAAGCGGCGCAAGAACAGGCGCGAGATGTTCTGCGCCACCTGCGCACGCTGCTCGGTGGGCGCCGAGTGCAGTTCCGCCAGAGCACCGTGAAGCATCTTCTGGCTGAGGCCCCGCGACAGAGATTCGAGCACCGCCTCCACACTTTCGCCCTTGGCCAGGAGCTTGCGCGCGCGCGCGACTTCCACGGCGCGCCATTCGTCTGCCTGGCTGTGCAGCGCCTGGATCAGCGGCACCGAGACGCGCTGTTCGAGCCAATGCGAAAAGCTCTGAACCCCGTTTTCGACAATCGCCTCGGCCTGGGCCACCGCAGCCTGCCGTTTCTCACCGGCGCGGCGCACCAGTGTGGACAGGTCGTCGACGGTGTACAGGTAGACGTCCGACAGGCCGGCGACCTCGGCTTCCACGTCGCGCGGAACCGCCAAGTCGACCATGAACATCGGGCGGTGCTTTCTGGCCTTCAGCGCACGTTCGACCGCTCCCAAGCCGATGATCGGCAGCGAACTCGCGGTACACGAAATCACGATGTCGAATTCGCCCAACCGCGCCGGCAGATCGGCCAGGCGAATCGCCTGCGCGCCCAAGCGCGCCGCAAGCTGCGCGCCGCGTTCCAAGGTGCGGTTCGCCACCGCCATGGCACGCGGCGCCCGGGCAGCGAAGTGCGTCGCGACGAGCTCGATCATTTCGCCCGCGCCGACGAACAGCACCTTGGTCTTGCCCAGGTCTTCGAACAGTTGGCCCGCCAAGCGCACCGCCGCCGCGGCCATGCTGATCGAATGGGCGCCGATCTCGGTGGAGGTGCGGACTTCCTTGGCCACCGCAAATGAGCGCTGAAACATCTGGTTCAGCGTCCGCCCGAGCGTGCCCGCGGCCTCTGCCTCGCGCACGGCGTGCTTCATCTGGCCCAGAATCTGCGGCTCGCCCAACACCATCGAATCGAGCCCGCTGGCGACGCGAAACGCGTGCCGAGCCGCCGCGCTGCCCTCATGCAGGTAGGCATGGTCGCGAAACGTCTTGCTGCTCACGCCACCGATGCCCGCCAGCCAGTCGACGACCGGAGCCACCGCACTCGCTTCGGCACCCAGGTAGAGATCGCAGCGATTGCAGGTCGAGACGATCGCCACTTCGCTGACGCGGCCCAGGCCTTCGCGAAACCCGCGCAGCGCCGGGGCCAATTGCTCCGGCCCGAAGGTGAAGCGCCCGCGCAGATCCAGCGGCGCGGTGGCGTGGTTCAGGCCGAGAGCGATCACACTCATGGACGGATTATAAAATTCGCGCCGGGCGGCGTGCCTCTCCAAGGGCGCGATTTGGTGACAAGCGGCTTGATCGATGTCAAATTTGCGGCCGACCACCGCCTTCCTGCGCAACCGAAAGCACCGCCCCGTGACCCCATTGCTCGGAACCTGGCATCTGCTGGGTCTGGCTGTTCCGCCGCTGATCGTCGGCGGTTTGACCGCGTTGTTCGCGAAATGGCTTTGGCGCAGAGAGTTGCGCGCGACCCCGCTGCTTCGCCTGGGCGCCACCTCCTGCACCGCCGCGGCGCTCGGCTTCGGATGTTGTTTGGCGCTGCTGCGCCAAGATGGCGGGATGACTGCCTACGCCGTGATGACGGTTTGCAGCGCGCTGAGCGTCGCGTGGTTTGCGCGCCGGCGGCGCTCAGGCTGATTCGCCCGAGCCGAGATTGACGTCGGGGCACACCGCAGCTACCTCGCGCGAATCGTCGCCGAGCGAGTGGACCGAGACCTGACCACGCAGCGAATGTGAGCGTGCCTCGGTGATCGTGACATCGACCATATCGCCCACCAGCCCTGCCGGCCCTTTGAAATTGACGGTGCGGTTGCACGACGTGCGCCCCATCAGCTCGTTCGAGTCCTTGCGCGATGGCCCCTCGACCAGAACGGCTTGGACGGTGCCGACCCGCGTCTGGCTGATCGCCCGCGCCTGCGCATCGACCCGCACCTGCAGTCGCGCCAGCCGCTCGAGTTTCGCCTCCTGCGGCGTGGGGTCGCTCAGCCCGGCCGCGGGGGTTCCAGGGCGTGGGCTGAAGATGAAACTGTAGCTCCCGTCGAACCCCACTTCGTCGATCAGCTTGAGCGTGAGCGCGAAGTCCGGCTCCGTCTCGCCGGGAAAGCCGACGATGAAGTCGCTGGAAATGCCGATGCCCGGCCGCGCCTGGCGCAGCCTGCGAATGATGTTCTTGTATTGCAGCGTCGTATAGCCGCGCTTCATCGCCGCGAGGATCTTGTCGCTGCCGTGTTGCACCGGCAGGTGCACGTGGCTCGCCAGTTTTGGGACCTGGGCGTAGGCGTCGATCAGGCGCTGCGTGAATTCATTCGGGTGGCTCGTCGTGTAGCGCAGCCGCGCCAGGCCGGCGATCTCGGCCAGACGCTCGAGCAACAAGGCCAGGTCGGAAACCTCGGCGGTGTTGCCCATCGCTCCACGGTAGGCGTTGACGTTCTGGCCGAGCAGGGTGACTTCCTTGACCCCTTGCTGCGCGAGCCCGGCGACCTCAACCAGCACATCGTCGAACGGCCGCGACACTTCCTCGCCGCGGGTATAGGGAACGACGCAGTAGCTGCAGTATTTGGAGCAGCCTTCCATGATCGAGACGAAGGCGCTCACGCCGTCCACGCGCGCCGGCGGAAGGTGATCGAACTTTTCGATTTCGGGGAAGCTGATGTCGACCTGCGGCCGGCCCTGCAGCTCGCGCTGCCTGAGCAATTCGGGCAGACGGTGCAGCGTTTGCGGTCCGAACACAACGTCGACATACGGCGCCCGGGCGACGATTGCCGCGCCTTCCTGGCTTGCGACGCAGCCGCCCACACCGATCAGCACGCCCTTGGCCTTGAGGTGTTTGATCCGGCCCAGGTCGCTGAAGACCTTTTCCTGTGCCTTCTCGCGCACCGAACAGGTGTTGAACAGAATCAGGTCGGCATCGTCGATGCTCGTCGCGCGCTCGTAGCCTTGCGCGGCTCGCAGCACGTCGAGCATCTTGTCAGAGTCGTACTCGTTCATCTGGCAACCGAAGGTCTTGATCAAGACCTTCTTGCCTTGGCCAGGCGGGCTCATTGGCGTGTCCAACGTTGCGCCGCGAGATCGAATACCCAGCTCGCCGCCTCGGCGGCGTTGCTCGGCCAAGGTTGGTTCGCCAACTCATCGTCGCGCAAGATCCAGAGGTCCTTGAGCTCTCCCTGCGGATCGATCGTGTAATGCACGGGCAGCACGCTGCCCGCCAGCGAACCCGAGAGCACGATCATGTTGTTGGTCGCGCGAATTCGGGCGCCCGGGGCGAGGCGCCTGGGCTCGCCGTTGATCGCCACCTGCGGCGGCTGGCCGAACGCGATTTGGCCGCGCAGTGCGTTCTGAGGGAACTGGCGTTGCACCTGGGCCGCGCTCGGTGCGGCAACCAGCAGAAGCGCCAACAGGGCAGCGAACAGGCGATGGATCGGATGGGTCATGGTGGCGCTTCAGGGATTCGAACCCCGGACCTGCGGATTATGATTCCGTCGCTCTAACCGACTGAGCTAAAGCGCCTGAGCCGCGCAGTATAGCGGCGAGATCCCCCGCAGTCGGCTCGCTTGCGGACCCTGCAAACCGCACTGCGCCGCGTCGGCGCGAACCCCGTCCCGCGATATTTCGACAGCATCGTTTCGACACCAGCACCTGCATGTTCAACATCTTCCGACGAGAACCATCGAAGACCGATGAAGCCCTTGCGCAGGCCCCGTCGCGCCCGATCGAGGACGGCACATCCCCCGACTCAAAGCAGCCGTGGTTCGAACGCCTGCGTGCAGGGCTGCGCAAGACCGGCAGTGCGCTGAGCCAGGTTTTCAGCGGTGCCAAAGTTGACGAGGCGCTGTTTGAAGAACTGGAATCGGCCCTGCTGATGGCCGATGCCGGTGTGCAGGCCAGCGCGGCGCTGTTGGCGGACCTGAAGCGCCGCGTCAAAGCGAGCGGCGCGAATCAGCCCGAGCAAGTGAAGGCGCTGCTCGCCGACGCCTTGAGCGAGCTGCTGGCGGCACTCGAGCGCCCATTCGTGCTGCCGGACGTGAAACCCGCGGTGATCATGGTGGTGGGCGTGAACGGTGCGGGCAAGACCACCAGCATCGGCAAACTCACGCACCATCTGGCCGATGCGAATTTGAAAGTGCTGCTCGCCGCGGCCGACACGTTCCGGGCCGCGGCGCGCGAACAGTTGCAAGTTTGGGCACAGCGCAACCAGGTCGAGATCGTCAGCCAGGCGGGGGGAGACCCGGCGGCGGTGACGTTTGACGCCACGATCGCCGGCAAGGCGCGAGGCTGCGACGTCGTCATCGCCGACACCGCCGGCCGCCTGACGACGCAGGCGCATTTGATGGATGAGTTGAAGAAGATCCACCGCGTCATCGGCAAGGCACAGGCGGGTGCGCCGCACGAAGTGATCCTGGTGGTCGACGGCAACACCGGCCAGAACGCCTTGGTGCAGATCCAAGCCTTCGACGACGCCTTGCAACTCACCGGGCTGATCATCACCAAACTCGACGGCACGGCCAAGGGCGGTGTGCTCGCCGCCGTCGCGCTCTGGTCCAAGGCGCGCGAGCAGCGTGGCGGCCGAGGTCTGGCGGTCTATTTCGTCGGGGTGGGCGAGAAGCTGGACGACTTGCAGTCGTTCAACGCCCGCGAATTTTCGCAGGCACTGCTCTCGTGAGCTGCGCGCGTCCGGGCCGCCGGGGTCGTGCGGTTCAGGGCGCGCCGGCTGGGGGCTCGCGCAGGCGTTTCAACGGTGTGGGGCGCGAGTCCAGGTCGTCATACCAAGTCGACGGCGGCTCTGCTGCGGCGTCCTCGGGCATCTGTCCGGCGGGTACATCGGCGGCCAGTGGCACCGGGCCGGACTGTGTTGCGGCGACCCGCGACCCGGCGTCGAACGCGGAGGGCGTCGGAAGAAGCGCTTCGCGCGCTGCGTTGGGCGTTGGCAATCCGCCTTCCATCCACACCAGCATGCGGATGCCCACCGACTTGAGCACTCTGGCCATGCGCTCACGGCGCGCCGCGGCGCGTTCGCTGCGAAGCCCACCTGGCCCCTGCACGACAACCACGCCGATCACCTGCGAGGCCATGTCGCACACGACCAGGTCCGCGCACAGGTTACCGACCCGACTCAGCCACTGCCCGTAGGAGTGGCGCGTCGGCACCTTGAGAAACCGCGACAGCGGCACCTGCGCGAGAACCATGTAATCGGGAAACGCGCGCAGCAAGGTGCTGTACGCCAGACGCTCGTGCGTGGTCAGGATGCGCGTGGCCTGGGCCGGCCACGCGGCCAGGGTGTCGAGCCGGTCGAAATCGGCGGCGTCGGCATCGGCCCCTTCGCGCCGGCCGCGAACCCAGACGATCAGCAGCAAAAGCGTGACGCCGGCGAGGATCGCCAGCGGGACCACGAGATAAAGGCTCATCGTTCGATCTCCTGCACAAAGGGGTTGTGGCGGCAGCACCATCGACCGGGCGCTTTGGGCGCCCAGGTCGAAGGCATGAAGTTCAGCCGCCGAACCCCTTCATCGCGCCCATGCGCTTCATCATCTTCATCATTCCCCCGCCCTTCATTTTTTTCATCATGTCTTGCATCTGGTCGAACTGCTTGAGCATGCGATTTACGTCCTGAACCTGTACGCCCGCGCCGGCCGCGATGCGGCGCTTGCGCGACGCCTTGAGCAACTCGGGCTTGCGCCGCTCGAGCAGCGTCATCGAGCAGATGATGCCTTCCATGCGCCGCACGTCGCGTTCCGCCCGGTCCATGTCGGCCTGGCCGAGCCCACCGGCCTTGCCCGTCAACTGCGTCGGCAACTTGTCGACCAGGCCGGACAGACCACCCATTTTTTTCATCTGCGAAATCTGCGACAGAAAGTCGTTCATGTCGAACGATTCGCCGCCGCGCACCTTGTCGGCGAGTGCTTTTGCCGCCTTCAGGTCGACGCCCTTGTGCACCTCCTCGACCAAGGCGACGATGTCGCCCATGCCCAGCACGCGCCCCGCATGGCGCTGCGCGTCGAACACTTCAAGCCCGTCGATTTTTTCGCTGGTGCCGGCAAACTTGATCGGCACTCCGGTGACGTGGCGCACCGACAGCGCCGCGCCGCCGCGCGCATCGCCGTCCATCTTGGTCAGAACGATGCCGGTCAACGGCAAGTGCTGGGCGAACGCCTTGGCGGTGTTGATCGCGTCCTGGCCCTGCATCGCGTCGACGACGAACAGCGTCTCCACCGGCTTGAGCGCCGCGTGCAGCTCGCCGATCTCCGCCATCAGCGCTGCGTCGACGCCCAAGCGCCCTGCCGTGTCGACCAGCAGTACGTCGAAGTAATGATGCTTGGCGTGGTCGAGCGCGGCCAGCGCGATGGCCAAGGGCGTCTGCTCGGCGCGCGATGCGAACCACGTCGCGCCGGCCTGCGCGGTCACCGTCGCCAGCTGTTCGATCGCCGCCGGCCGGTAGACGTCGGTCGATACCGTCAACACTTTCTTCTTGCGCCGCTCGATCAGGTGACGCGCCAGCTTGGCCGTAGTCGTCGTCTTGCCCACGCCTTGCAGGCCGGCCATCAGGATGACCGCCGGCGGCTGCGTTGACAGGTTCAAGTCCGCCACGCCTTCACCCATCGTCAACGCGAGTTCGCGGTTCACGATGCCCACCAGCGCCTGCCCGGGCGTCAACGAACCCACCACTTCGGCACCGAGCGCACGTTCTTTCACCCTGGCCGTGAACTCGCGTACCACGGGCAGCGCGACGTCGGCCTCAAGCAGCGCCACGCGGACCTCGCGCAACATGTCCTGCACATTGCTTTCCGTGATGCGTGCCTGACCCCGCACGGTCTTGACGAGCTGGCTCAGCCGTTCGGTCAGGGTAGTGGCCATCGTGGCGGTAACGAGCGTGAGGTGCTGGGTGAGGCGCTGGGAAGCGCTGGGAATCGCTGGGCGTGTGCCCAGGTAGGGCACGAAGCAGTGAACGAAAGTCGCGCGGGCGCGAAAGTACACTGTGCGAATGATTCTATCGTTCGGGTCGGGCGCGGCGCTCGCGCTGGCCGTTTGCAGCGGGGTGGCGCTGCTCGGCTATGCGGCGTGTGCGGCGCTGCGCCATGACCGCGCAGCCAACGCCCAGCGCATCGCGATGCTGGTCGGATGGCTCGCGCAAGGCGCGGCGATCGTCGTCGATTCGCTGGGCCTGTTCAGTCCGAGCATCGGCGCGCGTTTCGGTTTCGCCACGGCGCTGTCGGTGACGCTGTGGCTTGTCGTCGTGGTGTACGGGGTTGAGAGCCGGTTCGTGCCGATGCAGGGCATGCGGCGCAGCCTGGCCTTGCTCGGCATCGCCGCCGTCGTTTTGGCGTGGGTATTCCCCGCCGAAATACGTTCGGCGCCGCTGTCGCGCTGGGCGCCGCTGCACTGGATCCTCGGCATCGCCTCTTACGGCCTGTTCGGCGCGGCGGTGCTGCACGCCGCGATGCTCGGCAGCGCCGAGCGACAGCTGCGCGCCAAGGGTGCCGGTGGAATCGCGAATTTCAGCGGCGTGCCCCTGCTGAGTTTGGAGCGCCTCACCTTTCGCTTCGTTGCCGCGGGCTTTGGCGTGCTGTCGGTGGCCGTGTTGCTCGGCATCTGGGTCGCCAACCCTTGGCGCTGGGACCACAAGACGGTGTTTTCGATCCTTGGTTGGGCGGTGTTCGCCGCCTTGCTCGGGGGGCGCCGCGTGTTCGGCTGGCGCGGGCCGATCGCGACGCGTTGGTTGTATGCCGGCGCCGGGCTGCTGCTGCTCGCCTACGTGGGCTCGCGTTTCGTGCTCGAGGTCTTGCTGCACCGCGTTGCGCCGGGCTGACACGTCGAGAACATGAAATTCGCACTCCTGATCTTGGCGGTTCTGGCGCTGGTGTGGTTGCTGCGCGCGTCGATCCGGCCGCGCGTGAGACCGCCGCCCTCGCCCACCGCGCCCAAGCCGGCCGAGGTTCAGCCGATGCTCGCATGTTCGCATTGCGGCGTGCTGCTGCCGCGTGACGACGCACTGCGCGGGAGAGGTGGCGTGTTTTGCAGCGCGGAGCACCGCGACGCGTTCGAAAGCTCGCCGCCGCGGCAATGAGCAGCATCCCGCGCGATACCGATCGACGCGTCGGCGAGCGGCGCCGAACGCGGCGCTCGCCGTCGGCCGATGAGTCCTGGTTCGGCGCCTTCGAGTCGGATGAAACCGGCGACAGCGTTTTGTTCGAACCCACCGCGACGCCGGGTGACTCCGAACTCGGAGCGTCCCAATTCGGCGACGATGGCGCGCACACCGACTCGCGCATGCTGGCGCGCCAGGCGGTACGCAATGACGCGACGCGCCAGTCGGGCTATGCACGCCTGCACCGCGCGTTCATCGGCGCGCGCGCGGTGCTGGGCCTGGCCTTGATGGCGACGCTGATCTTGCTCAGCGTGTTCGGGGCACAACCGGCCTTGCCGGTCGCGATCGTCAGCTTGGCGTATGCGGCACTGTCGATTTCGATGTGGCTGCTGCCCGGCATGTGGCCAGCCGCCCATCCTCAAGCGATGGCTCGACCGACGAGCGCGCACTGGTTGCTCACGATCGGCGTCGACCTGCTCGCCTTCACGACGCTTCATTTGTTGGCACCCGGCTCGAGCTTGAACTATGTCGCGCTGCTCGTGATGCCGGTGCTGATGGCGGGGGTGCTGACGCCTCGAACGATGGCGTTGGCCACGGCTGCCGGCGTGACCCTGGTGCTGCTGGGTGGCGCGGTGCTGGCTGTGCCGCATGGAGGCGACCCTTCGCTGGCATTGACTCAAGCGGGCCTGGCAGGCAGCGGATTCTTCGTTCTCGCGGTCTTGTCCAGCGAACTCGCGGCCCGGCTCGCGCGCGAAGAGTTGACGTCCCGCGGTAGCCTGGAAATGGCGCGCCAGCAAGCGCAGCTGAATCGTCTGGTGATCGAAGAAATGCAAGACGGCGTGCTCGTCATCGACCGAACCGGGCGCGTGCGTGCCGCGAACCCTGCCGCGCGACGCCTGCTCGCGCCAACGGGCATGTGCCGTTCCGCGCCGTTTCAAATGCGCGGCGTCGCGGCCTGGGACGGCCTGGTCAACTCGGCGGAGCGCGCTTTCGTCGACGTGGCCTGGCCCGAGGCCGGGCGTGACGTGGAACTGATGTTCGAGCCAGGATTGACGCGCACGCTTCGGGTGCGCGTGCGCTTCACTGGCAAGTCCGAACCCCAGGCCGGCGAAGAGTTCTGCGTGCTGTTTCTCGAGGATGTGCGCAACATGCAAGCGCGCAGCCGCCAGGAAAAGCTCGCCGCGATGGGCCGCGTGTCCGCGGGCATCGCCCACGAAATTCGCAACCCGCTCGCGGCGATCGCCCAGGCCAATGCCTTGCTCGCCGAAGACGCCGCCGATGCGTCGCAACGCCAACTGACCAAGATGGTCAGCGACAACGTCGACCGGCTGAAACACATCATCGACGACGTGCTCGCCGCGGCGCCGAGCCTCGCGCACGACCTGCCACCGTTGGATGCGGCTGCCCAGGTGCAGGCAGTTTGCGTGGAGTGGGCCAACGCCGCGGGCGTGGGGCTCGGCGAGACCGGGCTGCTGACGCTGACCCTTCCGGAAGAAGCTTTCGGTGTGGTGTTCGACGCCGAGCACCTGCGGCGTGTGCTCGTGAACCTGCTGGACAATGCGAAGCGACACGCCAGCGCTGCGGTCGGTGCCATCGAAGTTCGAGTCGATTCGCGCGATGAAACCCGCGCGTTCTTGAGCATCTCCAGCGACGGCCCGCGCATACCCCCTGATGTTGAGCGCCACCTGTTCGAACCGTTCTTTTCCACGCGAAGTCGCGGCACGGGGCTGGGCTTGTACATTTGCCGAGAGCTGTGCGAACGCTACGGCGCGAGCATCGACTATCGTTTGCGCCAGTCTCCGAGCGGCGAGCGCAATCAATTCTTCGTCGCGATGCGGCGCTGCGCCTTGACCCCTCACCAAGAGAACAACTTGAATTCACTGGTGACCCCGTGACAGCCGAGCCCGCTTCCTTGAGCCTGCTCGTCGTCGACGACGAGCCGGACCTGCGCACGCTTTACGAACTGACGCTGCTGCGCGAGGGCTACGACGTCGAAGCCGCCGGCAGCGTCGAAGAGGCGCTGGAGGCATTGAAAGGGCGCGGCTACAGCGCCGTGATCACCGACATGCGCCTGCCCGACGGCACGGGACTGGACATCCTGCGCTGGCTGGCACAAAGCGACCGGGGCGAGAAGGCGATCGTCATCACGGCCTATGGCTCGGCGGAAAACGCGGTGGAGGCCTTGCGCGCCGGCGCTTACGACTACCTCACCAAGCCGGTGGATCTGCGGCAGTTCCGTGCCGTGGTCGGCTCTGCGTTGGGTCGAAGCACGGTCGCCATCGCGCCGACCAATCCATCGACACTGCCTTCAGAACGCATCAAGCCCGCGCAACAATCCAGCGCGAGCCCCGCGGCGCCGAACCTTGCGCCGCGGGTTGCGGTTGCCAGCGCCGCGCCGGCGGCGCGAACTTGGTTGTCGCGCATGGCGGGGCGGTCCGCGGCGATGGAGCAAGTACGCAGCCTGATCGGCAAAGTGGCGCGCAGCATGGCGCCGGTGATGATCAACGGCGAATCGGGCACCGGCAAGGAACTGGTGGCGCGTGCGATCCATGAGGTGAGCGTGCGCACGGCGCAGCCGTTCATCGCCGTGAATTGCAGTGCGATTCCGGAACAACTGCTCGAGGCGGAATTTTTCGGCTATCGAAAAGGCGCCTTCACCGGCGCCGCCGAAGACCGCGAAGGCTTTTTTCAAGCCGCCAACGGCGGCACGCTGTTCCTCGACGAAATCGGCGATCTGCCGCTGTCGATGCAGTCGAAATTGCTGCGCGCGATTCAAGAGCGGCAGGTTCGACCCATCGGCGCGGTGAGCGAGGTGCCGGTGAACGTTCGCCTGCTCAGCGCCACCCACAAGGACCTCGGCGCCGAGGTGCACCAGGGGCTGTTCCGGCAGGACCTCTACTACCGGCTCAACGTGATTCAGATTCGCGTGCCGCCGCTGCGCGAACGCATCGCCGACTTGGCGGACATCGCCGCGCATGTGCTCGAGCGGATTGCGCGCGATGCCGGAGCACCGAGCGTTTCGCAACTCACGGGCGAGGCGCTCGAGCAGCTCGCTCGGTACGCGTTTCCGGGCAATGTGCGCGAGCTCGAGAACCTGCTGCACCGCGCCGTTGCGCTCGCAGCCAGTGACCGCATCGGCGTTGACGACATCGGCCTGCCGGAGGCCGCGCTGTCGAGTGCGTCGCCGCTCAAGCCCGAGGCGGCAGACGTCCCTGCGACGACAACGTCGCGCACGCCATCGCGGGCCCAAGCGAAGGCGCACGATGTCAGTGTGCCGCTTCCCGACAACCTCGCCGACCACCTGGACTCGGTGGAACGCGACATCCTCGAGCGCGCGCTCGAGCAACATGGATTCAATCGCACCGCGGCGGGAGCGAGCATGGGCCTGTCGCTGCGCCAGATGCGCTATCGCATGGCGCGCCTGGGCGTGACGGTCGGCGCCGATACGGGCGCCGACTCGGCCGGCGAGTGAGTCACGAGTGAGTGGGCAATGAGCCGCCATTGGGAAGACGGCTGGTGGCGACGGGCCGCGCGCCTGTCCTCGCCCAACTGCGGCCCGCGCCCGGAGGGAACCGACATCAGCCTGGTCGTGATCCACTCGATCAGCCTGCCGCCCGGTGAATATGGTGGTGACGCGATCGAGCGGCTATTCACGAACCGGCTCGATTGGGACGCCCATCCTTACTTCGCGGCGATTCGGGGCTTGGAGGTCTCGGCACACTTCCTGATCCGCCGCGATGGCCAAACGTTGCAATTCGTTTCATGTGACTGGCGCGCCTGGCATGCGGGAGTTTCGTCGTGGCGCGGACGGAAGAGCTGCAATGATTTTTCGATCGGCATCGAGCTCGAAGGCCTCGAAGGTGGGCCTTTCGAGGCCGCCCAATACACCGCGCTCACGCGTCTGTTGCGAGCCTTGTTCAACCGCTATCCTCTTGGCGCTGTCGCTGGGCACGAGCATGTAGCGCCGGGCCGAAAGCAAGACCCCGGCGCGGGGTTCGAGTGGCCACGATTGGCACGCTCACTGCGCTGGCCTCGCAGGCTGTTCGCACCCCTGGCCACTTGAATCTCGCCACCCGCCATGCGCCGATTTCGGCCGACCGCTTGACCCTGCCACACGCTACAGCTAGCGCTTGATACCGCGCGAGACCCCAGATATAGTGTTCGATCGTGATAGGCTTCGCATCTGCATCGAACCACGCGCCGCGCAAGCCGGCTTGACGTGTGGGGCCAAGAGGGGGTGGCCGGAAATGCCGAGCTTGTGTGCCGCTCACGGCAGTGAGCAGGTGTGAAGAGGCCTGTGCACATTCATGCAACACCAGACAAGTCATCGACCGCAGCGATGACCATCATGCGATTGGCGCCGCGCGAAAAGCTGGGCGCCACTGCGATTCACAGACCATCCGGTCAAAACACAAAAAGGGGATTCAATGCAAGCTGTCACGGTCCGGCATCCGAGCAAACTGTCCGCGGTCCACGCATCCGCCACGGCGAACGCGGAAGTCGATCCATACCAGGGTTACCAGATCATTCGTCGCAACGGCTCGGTCGTGTCGTTCGAGCCCGACAAGATCGCGGTTGCCTTGATGAAAGCATTTCTGGCGGTCCACGGAACGCAAGGCGCGGCCTCGGCCAGCGTGCGCGAAACGGTGGACGCCTTGACGGAAAGCGTCGTGCGCGCCCTGATGCGTTCACGCCCCGGTGGCGGAACCTTTCACATCGAAGACGTGCAGGATCAGGTGGAACTCGGCTTGATGCGCGGCGGCCACCATGAAGTGGCGCGTGCCTATGTGCTCTATCGGGAGCGGCGCACCCAGGAGCGCACCAAGAAGGAAAAGCGCGCGCCCGCGACTGAACCCTCATTGAGCGTGCTCGACAACGGCCAGCGCCGGCCGCTCGACCTGGGCCGGCTGCAAGGCTTGTTCGAATCGGCGTGCGCGGGCCTCGGTGCCGACGTCTCGCCCGCACCCATCATGGCGGAGACCAAGCGCAACCTGTATGACGGCGTGCCGATCGACGAAGTGCACAAAGCGGCGATTCTCGCGGCGCGCACCTTGATCGAAAAGGACCCGGGCTACTCGCGCGCCACCGCGCGCTTGCTGCTGCACACGATCCGGCGCGAAGTGCTGGGTGAAGAAGTTTTGCCGGCCGACATGGCGGCTCGGTACGCAACCTACTTCCCGTCGTTCATTCGCAAGGGCGTGAAGGCCGAGCGGCTGGACGAGGCGATGCAGCAGTTCGACCTAGAGCGGCTCGGCGCCGCGCTGAAGGCCGAGCGCGACCATCAGTTCGACTATCTCGGTCTGCAGACGCTGTACGACCGCTACTTCATCCACGTCGACGACGTGCGCATCGAGTTGCCGCAAGCGTTTTTCATGCGCGTGGCGATGGGCCTGGCCCTGGGCGAGATTGACCGCGAAGCGCGCGCGATCGAGTTCTACGAAGTGTTGTCGAGCTTCGATTTCATGAGCAGCACGCCCACGCTGTTCAATGCCGGCACGCGGCGCTCGCAGTTGTCGAGCTGCTATCTGACGACCGTGGCGGACGACCTGGACGGCATCTACGAGGCGCTCAAAGAGAACGCGTTGCTGTCCAAATTTGCCGGCGGACTGGGCAACGACTGGACCAATGTTCGCGCGTTGGGCAGCCACATCAAAGGCACGAACGGCAAGAGCCAAGGCGTGGTGCCGTTCCTGAAGGTGGTCAACGACACCGCCGTCGCGGTGAACCAGGGCGGCAAGCGCAAGGGCGCGGTATGCGCCTACCTGGAAGCCTGGCACCTCGACATCGAAGAATTCCTCGAGCTGCGCAAGAACACGGGTGACGACCGGCGGCGCACGCACGACATGAACACGGCCAACTGGATCCCCGACCTGTTCATGAAGCGCGTCGCGCAAGGCGGCGACTGGACGCTGTTTTCCCCCAGCACCTGCCCCGACCTGCACGACAAGTTCGGCCGCGACTTCGAACAGGCCTACGCCGCTTACGAAGCGAAGGCCGCGCGCGGTGAAATCAAACTGTTCCGCACGATGCGCGCCAGCGACCTGTGGCGCAAGATGCTGACGATGCTGTTCGAGACGGGGCACCCCTGGATCACGTTCAAGGATGCCTGCAACGTGCGCTCGCCGCAGCAGCATGTGGGCGTGGTGCATTCGAGCAACCTGTGCACCGAGATCACGCTGAACACGAACGAATCCGAAATCGCCGTCTGCAATCTCGGCTCGGTGAATCTGGTACACCACCTGAAAGACGGCAAGATCGACCAGGTCAAGCTGAAGAAGACCGTCGCGACGGCCATGCGCATGCTCGACAACGTGATCGACATCAACTACTACGCCGTGAAGAAGGCGCGCGACTCGAACCTGCGGCACCGGCCGGTGGGCCTGGGCATCATGGGTTTTCAAGACGCGCTCTACGAACTTGGCGTTCCGTACGGGTCGGAGCGGGCGGTGGGCTTTGCCGACGAGTCGATGGAAGCGGTTTGTTATCACGCCTACTGGGCTTCCACGGAAATGGCCGAAGAACGCGGCCGCTATTCGAGCTACCGCGGTTCGCTGTGGGATCGCG
The DNA here is from genome assembly GCA_031419535.1 of Burkholderiales bacterium. Lineage (GTDB taxonomy): Bacteria > Pseudomonadota > Gammaproteobacteria > Burkholderiales > Burkholderiaceae_C > JAEMQF01. Next base: position 37,213 of record JANOLA010000059.1, read on the forward strand.
GCGTGCTGCCGATCGATTCGCTCGACCTGCTGGCCGAGCAGCGCGGCGGGTTCGTCGAACTCGATCGCTCGATCACGCTGGATTGGGACGCGTTGCGCCAGCGCATAACGGAGCACGGCATGCGCAATTCCAACTGCGTGGCGATCGCGCCGACGGCAACGATCTCCAACATCATCGGCGTCAGTGCATCGATCGAGCCCTCGTTCGGCAACCTGTCGGTCAAGTCGAACCTGTCCGGCGAGTTCACCGTCGTCAACGAGTACCTGGTGCGCGACCTGAAGAAGATCGGCCTGTGGGACAACGTGATGGTGATGGACCTGAAGCACTTCGACGGGTCGCTGCGCCGCATCGACCGCGTTCCGGAAAACCTGAAGGCGCTGTACGCCACGGCGTTCGAGATCGAGCCGAGCTGGCTCGTCGAAGCGGCCGGTCGCCGGCAGAAGTGGATTGACCAGGCGCAGTCGCTGAATATCTACATGGCAGGCGCCTCGGGCAAGAAACTCGACGAGACCTACAAGCTCGCGTGGTTGCGCGGGCTGAAGACCACGTACTACTTGCGCACCGTGGGGGCCACGCAAGCCGAAAAGTCGACCGTCAAGGCGGGGCAGATGAATTCGGTGTCCAGCAACTCTGACCAGCCGGCTCATGAGGCCGCGGGCCTGTCGACACTCGAGGCGACGAGCGCGCTCGAACCCGAGGTTCGCTTCTGTGCCATCGATGACCCGACCTGTGAGGCATGCCAATAGATGCGATGCCGATGCAATCTGGCAACACATGCGTGATCGAAGAGTGAGCGATTGCTTGGCGAATTCGCCCATCGCTTTCATAATCCACCTCCACGGGAAATCAACATGCTGGTTTGGGAAGACGACCTGAGACCCTCGACACTTCAAGATGCAGCGCTGACGCTTGGCCAAGCTTCGGTCGGGCGCGCGAAAAAATTGCCGCCCGCATTCGGCTTCGACACTTCGCCGGCAAAGCCCGCCCCGGCGGCCAAGGCTGTGTCGCCGATCGCCAAGACGCCCGCGTTGGAACCGAGCCAACGCGTCAATGCCTCCGACAAGCGCATCATCAACGGCCAGACCGACGTGAACCAGCTGGTTCCGTTCAAGTACAAGTGGGCGTGGGAGAAATACCTCGCGAGCTGCGCCAACCACTGGATGCCGCAAGAGGTCAACATGTCGCGCGACATCGAGACCTGGAAGAACCCGAACGGCCTGACCGACGACGAGCGCCGCATCGTCAAGCGCAACCTCGGTTTCTTCGTGACCGCCGATTCGCTGGCCGCGAACAACATCGTGCTCGGCAGCTACCGCCATATCACGGCGCCCGAGTGCCGCCAGTTCATGCTGCGCCAGGCCTTCGAAGAGGCGATTCACACCCACGCGTACCAGTACATCGTCGAGTCACTGGGGCTGGACCAGAGCGAGATCTTCAACGCGTACCACGAGATCGAATCGATCCGCGACAAAGACGAATTCCTGCTGCCGTTCATCGCCCAGATCATGGACCCGCAGTTCCGCACCGGGACGCCGCAGACCGACCGAGCTCTTCTGAAGTCGCTGATCGTCTTCGCGTGCTTGATGGAAGGTTTGTTCTTCTACGTCGGCTTCACGCAGATTCTGGCGCTCGGCCGCCAGAACAAGATGACCGGCGCCGCGGAGCAGTATCAGTACATCCTGCGCGACGAATCGATGCACTGCAATTTCGGCATCGACCTGATCAACCAGATCAAACTCGAGAACCCGCACTTGTGGACCGCGGAGTTCAAACAGGAGATCAAGAAGCTGTTCGAGCGCGCCGTGGAACTGGAATATCGGTACGCCGAAGACACAATGCCGCGTGGCGTATTGGGCATGAATGCTTCCATGTTCAAAGGTTACCTGCGCTACATTGCGAACCGGCGCGCGACCCAGATCGGATTGGAAGAGTTGTTCCCGAATGAAGAGAACCCTTTTCCGTGGATGAGCGAAATGATCGACCTGAAGAAGGAACGCAATTTCTTCGAGACGCGCGTCATCGAATACCAATCGGGCGGCGCGCTGTCCTGGGACTGAATTGGGTGAAGGCGAAGTGAACAGGCTGGAAAGGCTTCGTCGAGCACCCCACACCGCAAGGTGGCTGTGAGAGATCAAGATTCGTGGATCGACTGTCGATGCCGCAGAAGCATCGCAGCGGTCCGCAACCGGATTCATCGTACTGGGTCGCCCCTCCTGGGCAGGCCTCGGGCGGTGAATAGCCACAGGGCGGCGGGAACGTCGCCGCCAAGTGGTTCTTTTTCAACTTGATCAAGGAGAAACGTAATGGCAACTGCAAAGAAAGCGACTGCGAAGAAGGCGGCCAAGAAGGCTCCGGCGAAGAAGGCCGCGGCCAAGAAGGCTCCGGCGAAGAAGGCGGCGGCGAAGAAGGCTCCCGCCAAGAAGGCCGCAGCTAAGAAGAAGGCGCCTGCGAAGAAGAAGGCCGCAGCTAAGAAGAAGGCGCCTGCGAAGAAGAAGGCAGCGGCCAAGAAGTCGGCGAAGAAGCCGGCTGCGAAGAAAGCAGCGAAGAAGCCGGCTGCGAAGAAAGCAGCTGCGGCTCCGGCCCCGGCAATTCCTCCTGCGAAGACCTCGCTCAGCCCACAGGCGGCGTGGCCGTTCCCAACGGGTAGCAAGCCCTGATCGGAACTCGATTGGTCTGATCGGCAACCCGGCTTCGGCCGGGTTTTTGTTTTTTGGGCATCGCCATTGCGCCTTCGCGGCCAATGGCGGCAAAGCGCTGTCCATACAATCGGCAACACACGAGCCGCGCCGCAAGATTCCAATGACATTGTTCGAAAGCCACCTCAAGTCGCTTCCGTTGGTCGGGCGCGGCAAGGTTCGCGACATCTATTCAGTCGGGCCGGATCGCCTTTTGCTCATTGCGACCGACCGCCTGAGCGCATTCGACGTCGTGATGAACGAGCCGATTCCGGGCAAGGGAGAACTGCTCACCCAGATGGCCCTGTTCTGGTTTGAAAGGCTGAGCGACATTGCGCCCAACCACTTGACCGGACTGGACCCAACGAGCGTCGTCAGCGAACCTGAGCGCGAACAGGTGCGGGGCCGATCGATGCTCGTCAAGCGCCTCGAGGGAATTCCCATCGAGGCGGTGGTGCGCGGCTATGTGGCGGGCAGCGGCTGGGTCGAGTACCAGCGCGATCGCTCGATTTGCGGCGTTCGTTTGCCAGCGGGGCTGCGCAATGCCTCGAAGCTGGAGCAGCCGATTTTCACGCCCGCCACCAAGGCGGCCAAGGGTAAGCACGACGAGAACATCACGTTTGCCAGGACCTGTGAGCTGCTCGGCGCTGAACTTGCCGCGACGGTCAGAGACTTGGCGTTGCGCCTTTATTCCCGAGCTGCGGCGCAGGCATTGGAAACGGGAATCATCATTGCCGACACCAAGTTCGAATTCGGATTGGACGAGCACGGCACGGTGACACTGATGGACGAGGTGCTGACACCTGACTCGTCGCGATACTGGCCCATCGAGGGGTACGCCGAAGGCTCGAACCCTCCGAGCTTTGATAAACAGTTTGTTCGCGATTGGCTGGAGCGCGCCGTTGTCGATGGAACATCGTGGAGCAAGCGCGCACCGGCGCCGTCACTGCCAGATGAAGTAATCAATGCGACCGCGGAGAAGTATCGCCAGGCAAACGAGCGTTTGCGAACATGAGTGAGCCCAGCTCCAGACTCCTTCGTCGCCTCAATGCTCAAGTTGTCGGCGCGAAGGATCCCTACATTTCGGACTGCTATCGAGCTGAACGTGCTTGCTTCCTAGCTCGCCTCGGAGACTTCTCTGGGGCGAGAAGGTCGATCGAAAGCTTGCGCGGCCGCTATTCTTCGCGCCCAGATGCAGAAATGAGCGCATGGCTGAATCTGGCGGAAGGGTTGCTGAGTCACTTTACAGAGCTAGGCACGAGCGCACACGATAAGGTAATGCGCGCGCACGCGCTGAGCGCGGCAACCGGCCTCGTCCGCCTGAATGCCCTGAGTGCGGCTTGGCTAGCTCAAATGGACTTCGCAAAGCTTGACGTAGAGAAAATGGCGCTGCACGTAAAAGAGGCACTCCGGTTGAGCGCCCCCGATCATCATTCGGCCCGCACGCGCGCGTGCCTCGTGATTGCGCAGGCGCTTCATCTTGCTGGCAGATGGGACCTTTCCTCGCCTTGGTATACGCGCGCCAGATTGCACGCAACGGAAGAGGGCGACGATCTTAGTATCAGCGCGCTGATGCACAACATGGTCTGCATGAGATTGGACCACTTTAGGCAGGTCAAACTTACCGGCCAAGGGGATGAACGGGGGGCAAGCACGGCGCTAACAGGGCTCGACTCCAGCATTAGTTTTGACGACCTCATCGGGACATCGACACTGGAAAGCGTAAGACCCCTCATGCGTGCAAGGTACCTTTCTCTCCAGCAGCGAGCATCTGAGGCACTGTTAGTCTATGAGGAGCAAATTCGCAAAGGCGTCGCGTCCGAGCTTTCACGATTGGAGTCAGACGTTCTCTCGGACATCGCGTGGTGTCGTCTCCTGCACGGCGACACCACAGGAGCACAGGCGGATGCCGAAGAGGCTGAGCGATGTATCACGGCAAGAACCCAGGTGGATGATCGCGCGGCGACTCATAGCAGGCTCGCGAGCTATTACCGCAAATCCGGCGACGAATCAGCGGCGAATCGTCACGAGCAACTTGCGAACCACTATTGGAGCCAGTTCAATGCGATTCAGGAGCGATTGGTAGACCTCCTCGGAGATATGACTGAATCTGGCGAACTGGCTCGCTCCTAAGACAATGGAACTCGCCCGACCAAATTGAGCGATCCTCTAAAACAACACCATACTCAACCGCCGCCGATAAGCATCGACAACCGGATCAGCCGGCGTAGATGCAACCTTTCCCGCGATTTCTAGCGTGCCCTTCGGCGCCGCGGCTTCCGTCTTGGCGGTGGCCGGCTTGCCCATCACTTCGAGAATCGCGACGAATGTCTTGCGTGCCAACTGGTCTTTCCAGGCTTTGTCGCGCATCAGGATTTCGAGCAGCTCGTCCATCGCCTCGGTGAAACGCTGGTTCGCGAAGTGAAGTTGCGCGAGTTCGAATCTTGCGTCGAAGTCGCGCTTGTTCTGCGCGATTGCGGCGTTCAGTGCCTCGACTGAGCGTAGCGTTGGCGCGGCCTCGCAGGCGCTGAGCCAGTGCCCGCACGCCGCCAGGCGCGCATCGAGCATGACCTTGCTGGCCACCGGCTCGAAAGCTCGCCTGGCGTCGCCGATTCTTCCGGCGCCCAACAGCGCACGCAGATAGTCGGCGCGCGCGGCATCGTTGCCGGGGTTGATCGCCACCGCCTCCTGCAGTTTTCCCAGGGCCTGGTCGACGTCGCCTTCGGCCAACAGCTCCTGGGCTTGCTCGATGTCGTCCTGCGCGGCGGCCTCATCGGCGCTCGGCACATGCTTGTCCAGAAAGCCGCGCACCTGCCCCTCGGGGATCGCGCCGACGAAGCCGTCCACCGGCTGGCCGCCCTTGAACAGCACGCAGAACGGAATGCTGCGCACACCGAACATTTGCGACAACTGCCCCGCGATCTCGGGCTGCTCGTCGGAATTGAGCTTGGCCAGCTTGAAGCGCCCGGCGTAGGCGACTTCGAGCTTCTCGAGCAGCGGCCCGAGCGCCTTGCATGGGCCGCACCACGGCGCCCACAGGTCCAGCAACACGGGTTGCTGCATCGACGCGGTGATCACGTCGGATTCGAAATTCTGCAAAGAGATGTCCAGCATGGAGTCGATGTCGGTTGATGGGCCGTGGCGCGGCAACTGGCGCGGCCTGCCCGGTGGGCCGCGCCTACAATTGAAGATCGATCAAATACATGGAGCGAGCGCATGAACCACGCGCCAGCAGTGGTCGGCGTGGTCATGGGGTCCAGCAGCGATTGGGAGACCCTTCGCGCCGCCACCGAGATTCTCGCCGAGTTCGGCGTTGCGTTCGAAGCGCGCGTGATCTCGGCGCACCGCATGCCCGACGACATGTTTGCGTACGCGCAAAGCGCCGCGGCGCGCGGCTTGAAGGCGATCATCGCGGGTGCGGGCGGCGCCGCCCACTTGCCGGGCATGCTGGCCGCCAAGACGACGGTTCCGGTGCTCGGCGTTCCGGTGGCGAGCAAGTATCTGGCGGGGGTCGACTCGCTGCACTCCATCGTGCAGATGCCCAAGGGAATTCCGGTGGCCACCTTCGCCATCGGGCCGGCGGGCGCGGCCAATGCGGCGCTGTTCGCGGTGGCGCTGCTGGCCAATCACGACCAAGAATTGCGCGACAAGCTCGACGTGTTCCGTGCCCGCCAAACCGAAGCGGCGCGAGCCATGAACATCGAGTTGAAATGAGCCGCTTCATCGCTCCCGGGGCGACGCTCGGCGTCATGGGAGGCGGCCAGCTCGGTCGCATGTTCGTGCACGCCGCCCAGCGCATGGGCTACTTCACCGCCGTGCTCGACCCCGACCCCACGAGCCCGGCCGGCCTCGTGGCGAACTACCACATTCGCGCCGACTACCTCGACGAGCAGGGCCTGGCGCAACTGATGCAGCGCAGCGCCGCGATCACCACGGAATTCGAGAACGTTCCCGCGCGCGCGCTGGTCACCCTCGGTGCGCACCGGCTGGTGGCGCCAGGCGCGCAGGCGGTGGCGGTCTGCCAGGACCGGGTGCAGGAGAAGGCGCAGTTCAAGCACAGCGGCGTGGCTTGCGCGCCGCATGCGGGAATCGCCAGCGCCGCCGATTTCGCCACCCTCGATCCGGCGCTGTTCCCGGGCATCCTGAAAACGGCGAGTCTGGGCTACGACGGCAAAGGCCAGTTGCAAGTTCAAACCCACGCCGAGCTCGGCGCGGCTTGGAGCGAACTGGGCGAAGTGCCTTGCGTGCTGGAGCAGCGCCTGGCGCTGGCGCAAGAGATCAGCGTCATCGTCGCGCGCGGCACGCACGGGGACGCGGTGCACTTTCCGGTGCAGCAGAACCTGCACCGCGGCGGCATCTTGGCGGTCACGCAGTGCCCCGCACCCGACGTATCGGCGCCGCTTCAGACCCAAGCGGTACAAGCCGCGACGCGGCTGGCGCAGGACATGGACTACGTGGGCGTGCTGTGCGTCGAATTCTTTGTCTTGGCAGACGGCCGCCTGCTCGCCAACGAAATGGCGCCGCGGCCGCACAACTCAGGTCACGCGACGATCGACAGTTGCGACCACTCGCAGTTCGAGTTGCAGGTGCGCGCCCTCACCGGCGCACCGCTGACCGAGCCGCGCCAGCACTCGCCCGCGGTCCTGCTGAACCTGATGGGCGACCTGTGGTTCGGCGCGGATGAGACGGAAACGACCCCCGACTGGGCGAGCGTGCTCGCTTTGCCCGGCGCGCATCTGCATCTCTACGGCAAGGCCAGCCCGCGACGCGGGCGCAAGATGGGCCACCTGACCCTCACCGCCGCGACGCCTGCTCAAGCCCGCGCCACCGCTCTGGCCGCAGCGCAGCGGCTGGGCATCGAGGCGTTTTAGGCCGTGCTCGCACCACGGATGCAGATGCGTCGCTCCCAGTACAGCCGCAGGGCCTAGTCGCGGTGCTGCTCGACGCTCGTGACCCGCAGGTCGTGGAGCAGGCCGCGCAGCGCCTGGCTGCCGGCGAACTGCTAGCGTTCCCCACCGAAACCGTCTACGGCCTGGGCGCTCGCGCCGATGACGACGCGGCGGTGGCGCGCATCTTCGCCGCGAAGGGGCGCCCGGCCGAACACCCGTTGATCGTGCACGTGGCGCGGCCGGACGATGCGGCGGCGTTCGCGGCCGAGCTGCCGCCGCGCGCGCAGCGCTTGATCGAGGCGTTCTGGCCCGGCCCGATGACGATCATCGTGAAGCGCGCCGCGGGCGTCGCCGGTGCCGCAGCGGGAGGACACGCCACCTTGGCTTTGCGCTGCCCGGCGCACCCCGTTGCGCAGACCCTGCTCGCCGCGTGCCGGCGCCTGGGTGTGCTGGGCGTCGCGGCACCCAGCGCGAACCGCTTCGGCCGCATCAGCCCGACGCGCGCAACCCACGTGGTCGCCGAATTCGGCGACAGCGTCCCCGTGCTCGACGGCGGCGACTGCCCGGTGGGCATCGAATCGAGCATCGTCGACTGTTCGGGTGCGCGCGCGATGTTGTTGCGGCCAGGCATCTTGGCGCGCGAACGCATCGAGGCGGCGCTGGGCGAACCGCTTTTCGAGGCCGATCAAACAGCGCCGAACGCACCGGGAACGCTGACCGCGCACTACGCGCCGCAGGCCAAGCTGCGTCTGATGTCCACCTCGATGCTGGAGACCGCGCTGCGCATGCTCGGGCCCCAGCCCTTGAAGCTGGCGGTATATTCGCGTTCGCTGCCGGCCGGTGCCGCGCCGGGGTTCATTCACCAGCGCATGCCGCTGCGGCCGGAAGCGGCGGCGTACGAACTGTTCGCCACGCTTCGCGAATTCGATGCGAAGGGCGTGCAGCTGATCTGGGTCGAAGACCCGCCGGCTGGCGCCGACTGGGACGGCGTGCGCGACCGGCTGCAACGCGCCGCGGCCTCCTGAGCAGATCCGGCATTGCCGGGCTACTCAGTCCTCCTCGGGCGGCGGGCGCCGCCTGGGGGGTGCTCTTGAATTTTCTTGATGTGCGAACTGCGGAGCGTTGGATGACGAACAGTGGGTGGGGGTGGCGGCGCTGCGCGCTGGCGGCCGTGGCAGGTGCGGCGACGTGGTTGGCCGGGTGCGGTGGCGGCGAGCCGATCGAACGCTTCGTGGCGCGGCGCCTGATCGTGCTGGGCGATGAAACCAGCGTGGTCAACAACGACGGCAGCAAGTACAGCGTGAATGCGCTGGTTGCTCCTGACAACCTGCTGTTCGATTGCAAGGCCAATCCCTTGTGGGTGCAGATTCTCGCCAATTTCTACGGCCTGACGCTTGCGCAGTGCCCCAATGGCAGCGCACCGGTCACGGTGTTGATGCTGGCCGCTGCCGGCGCCCAGGTGAGCAGCATCTCGGCGCAGATCGATTCAGTGGGCGGCTTCGTCGAGAAAGACCTGGTGACGCTGCTGGCCGGTGCGAACGACATCTTCAACCAATACGCGCTGGTCGCGGCCGGCACCCAAACCGAAGGAGCCGCCACTGCCGTCGTGCGGGCTGCGGGCGAATCGCTCGCGGCGCAAGTCAACCGCATTGCCAATTCCGGCGGCAAGGTGTTGATTTCCACCGTGCCCGACCTCAGCTTCACGCCCTTCGCACTCAGCGAGCCGGGGCGCGCGGCGGTGCTCAAGAGCTTGACGGCGGAGTTCAACGCGCGCCTGCGCATCAACATCATCAACGACGGTCGCCGCATCGGCTTGCTGCTGACCGACGAGACGGTGCAAGCCATCGCGAAGAACCCGATCGGCGCCGGGTTCGCCAACGCCAGGGACGCGGCGTGCATCGCCGGCCTTGGGCCGACCTCGTGCACGACTCTGACCCTCGTCACCCCGCCCGCGCCGGCCGCCAGTGCCACTGCCGGCAGCTATTTGTGGGCGACCGATCGGCTCTTCAGCAGCGGTGGCCATTCGGTGTTGGGCAGCTTGGCTCTCACTCGCGCGACCGGCAATCCTTTCTGAGTTCCCGCTGGGCCGGCGTGCGCCAGGCTCGTTCAGCCGCGCCGCCCGATCCAGATTTTCATCGACAAGATTCCCGCGGCGAGAGCCAAGGTGACGCCGTTTGCGACGATCACCGGCCACGCCCCGAGCATCAGCCCATAGACGAGCCAGGCGACGATGCCCAGCGTGAACGCGCTGTACATCGAGAGCGAGATGCCGCTCACGTCGCGCGTGCGAAACGTCAGCCAGGCCTGCGGCACGAACGACGCGGTCGTCAGCGTGGCGGCGACGAATCCGAGGGTGTCGATCAAGTTCATTGCGGTCATTCGAGAAGGCGCGTTGCCCTAAACTGCACCGATGACTTCAGGCCAACAGCGGCCGGGCATCGGCTGCGCTTTGGCGATATTGTGCATCCGGTCCTCGGACATCTCGATCGCGCGCTCGAACGCGGCGCCCACGCTGAGTGCGTTCGGCGTCGCATCTGCCTCGGGGGCACTGCCGTGAGCGGCCTGCTGGCCTTCGACACCTCGGGCGAGACGATGCACGTCGGCTTGTGTGTCGGCGATCGGCAGTGGATCTACGAATCTGCCGGCGGCGCGAAGGCTTCCTCCGATCTGTTGCCGACGATTCTGGCCTTGCTCGGACGCGCCGGCGCCACGCTGGCCGATCTCGATGCGATCGGCTTTGGCCGCGGGCCGGG
>JANOLA010000060.1:0-2230 GCA_031419535.1 Burkholderiales bacterium
GCGTCGCCCGCCTGCACCGCGCGCGCGGCACGGCGCAGCGCCATCACGCCCGATGCGCCGCCATTGGGCAGGTGGTCGAGCCAGCGGGGCGAGAGGCCCAGGTGCTGCGTCACGCCGACGGCGGTGTCGGGACCCAGCGAAAAGCTGCTGACGATCAGGCCATCGATCTCGCTCTTCTCGATGCCGCTTAGTTTGACCAGCGCCTGGATCGCCTGACCCAGAAACCACATCGCGCCGCGCGTCGAGTAGCGCACATAGGGCACGGTCACCGGCACGGCGACGGCCACGCCTTCATAGCCTTTGCGCGATGCGACATGGGCCATTTCAGCGTTGCACCCGCGCTCTGCACACGCGCCTGGTCTGCCCACGCGCTCGACTCATGCCGCCTCTTGCCGCTTCTTCATCGCGCGAGTATCGATGCAGTGCGGCTGGCCCGGCAGCGCCATCGCCATGGCCTTCAGTTCACCGCGCTGGATCTTCTGCGACGCCGTCAGCGGCAACTCGTCGACAAACGCCACGTAGCCGGGCGCCTTGAAGTACGCCAGCCGCGACAACGTGTGTTCGACGATGCGCCGCGCCAGCGCCTCGCGCTGCGGCGCGCTCAGGCGCTGATGCGTGACGATGCAGGCCAGCACCTCGTCGCCGCGCACTTCATCAGGCGTTGCCGCGACCGCCGACGCTTTGACTTCGGCGATCTGGTTCAACACGCTTTCCACTTCCACGGCCGAGATGTTCTCGCCGCTGCGCCGGATCACGTTCTTGCGCCTGTCGATGAAGTGCAGCAGGCCTTGGCCGTCGCGCCGCACGATGTCGCCGGTGTGGAACCAGCCGTCTTGCCAGGCTTCATCGGTCGCTGGCGCGTCCTTCAGATAGCCCGCGAAGAAGCCGTAGCGCGGGTCAGCGCCTGCCCGGCGCACCCACAGTTCGCCGGGCTGGTCGACGACAGCTTCGGCGCCGTCGTCGCCGACCACGCGCGCCTGCACGTCATCGGTCTCTCGGCCAAAACAATTCGTGCCCACGTCGCGCGGCTCGGCGTACGCCATGATCACGGCGCCGGCGCCGGTTTCCGTCATCGCCCAGCCTTCGAGCAGCGGGAAGCCGAAGCGCGCCTCGAAGGGTGCGTGCAAGGCCTTGTCGACACCGGCGCCGAAGCCGAAGCGCACTTCGTGGCGCGCGTCAATCGCCAGCGGCGGCGCCTTCATCAGCATCGAGGGCATGACGCCCAGATAGTGAACGATGCTGGCACGCGCTTCGCGAACGCTGGCCCACCAGGTGGCGGGGTGAAAGCGATCCACCGCGATCAGGCAGCCGCCGCTCAGCACACAGGCCAGCGTGGAGAACGCCATCGCGTTCATGTGCACCATCGGCAGCGGCGTCAGCATGCGCTCGATGCCCGGCCGCAGCACGCACAGGCCAGCCACATTGAGATACCAGCGCCCAGCATGCAGGAAATAGCGGTTCTGCAGGATGCAACCCTTGGGCCGGCCGGTCGTGCCCGAGGTGTAGAGCAGCGCGCATTCGCTCAGCTCGTTCGGGGGCTGCGCCGCGCGCGGCGGCGGGGTGGGTGCGGCCGGGGGCGCGTCGCCATCGGCAATCACAGCCAAGCGGCAAGCTGCGGCAGACGCGGCGGCGCGCAGGCTTGCGTGGCGCTGCGCGACCGCCACCGCGAGCCCGATCTCGGAGTGGCCAATCAGGTATTCCAGCTCCACCGCGCGCAAGTCGGAGTTGATAGGCACGACCGACACGCCCAAGCCGTTGAGCGCAAACCAGTGCAGAAAGAACGCCGGCCGGTTGTCCAGCAGCAGGCCGACGCGGTGACCATGGCCATAACCTGCCGATGCATAGGCAGCGCGCAGTTCAGCGATGCGTTGGTGCGCAGCCGCGTAGCTGAGTTCACCCGCGGCGATGCCGTAAGCCTGCGCGGTCTCGGGCAGCACCGCGAGAAACGGGCGCTCGACCCAATGGTGTGCGCTCGCCGAGAACGCCTGCGCGACCGTGGTGGGTGGGTGGGTCGACATCCAGTGTGACGGCGCGACCGAGCCCCCTACATGAACAACTGAATGCTGCCGAACGCGGCGTCGCAGTTCACCAGGTCGACGCGCTTGAGCTTGATGCGCAATTGCCCATCGATCGCGACCAATGTGTGCGTCGCCCAGCCGGCGTAGAGCGTTTGCTCGTCGATGCGCGTTTCGACGTAGTGGAACGAAGTGCGCGTGGTGTAGATGCCGGC
>JANOLA010000061.1:0-1576 GCA_031419535.1 Burkholderiales bacterium
GCGTCGATCTTGCCGGCGTTCTTGGTGATGATCTGCTCCATGTTCTTCTGCGCCACTTCGGGTTTCCAGCCGTCGGTGTACTCGTCGCCGACGATTTTGATGTCGCCCTTCTTCACGGCAGCGTCGATGATTTCTTGCTGACCGCCGCGCAGGAAGTTCGCGTTCGGGTCGGTGGGCGAGCCCTTGATCATCACGTAATTGCCCTTGGGCTGAGCCTTCAGCACGGCGCGCGCCTGCATGCGGCCTACTTCAACGTTGTCGAAGGTGATGTAGAACACGCCTGGTGCTTCGATCAAGCGGTCATACGCAATCACGGGAATCTTCTGCTTGGCGGCCTTGTTGACGGCGGGCAGGATCGCGTCCTTGTCCATCGCCAGCACGATCAGCACCTTGGCGCCCTTGGAGATCAGGCCGTCGATGTCGGCGAGCTGCTTCTCGGGCGAGCCCGCCGCATCGGCGCTGATGTACTTGTCGCCGTTCTTTTCGAGTTGTGCCTTGATCGCGGCTTCGTCGGTTTTCCAGCGTTCTTCCTGGAAGTTGGACCAGCTGACGCCGACGGTGACGTCCTTGGCCAATGCCGTACCGGTGGTGAATGCGGCAGCGAGTGCCACGCAGAGATATCGAGCCGACATGTAGGTCTCCTGGAATGTTGTGCGCCCCGATTCAGCGGCGGCAATTGATGGAAAAGATCGGCGTATGGCCGAACTCGTTTCGCGGTTGCACATGCTACCGGACCACGCACTTCGATAACGACGGCGAAGTGCTGGCGGACACTATCGCTAACCCTTGCCCCGTCTCGACGCGCACGCCGCGTGGTGCACCGTCGAGGCAGCGACCCTTGTCAGCCTTTGAACTTCAACGCCAGCACGCTGCGCGCCACACACTGACCCTGCACCTTGCCGAGTTCGACGCCCGATCGAAAGTGGATGCCGGCGTACAAGCGCGACAGCGCCGCCTCGTCGGCCGCGGCCCCGAAACTCTGGAAATTGCGCGGACCCCAGCCGCGGTCGTTGTGGGCGTTGTCGGTGAATGGGGTGTCGGCTCCGAAGTGGCGCACGAGCACCGTGGCCGCCGCGGCCGACTGCACCGAGTGACCCGACGGATATTCGGGAAACGGCGGCGTGTGCATCAGGCTCGGCACCCAGTTGCTGTCGATCGCCAACTGCACATAGGTCACCGGGCGCAGCAGGTTGACCTGGTACTTGGTGTGCCACGCGGCGATGAACGCATCCGCCATCGCGATGCCGAGGCTGGCGTAGGTCTCGGCCGCGCTCGCCAGCGTCGCATGGCGCGAGCGCAGCAGATCGGTCGCGATGTGCACCCAGTGGCCTGCGGGCGTGGGTGTCTTGCCCGGATCGTCGGCCCAGTACAGCGCGTACTGGCGTTGTTCCTGTGTGGCCTGGTTGCTCAGGCGATAGACCTCCAGCGCCTCCTGGTGGAACGCGGAACCCGCGTCTTCCGAGTAGGCCGGTGGCGGCGGCGCCGGGCAGTCGCCGGCCTGCTTCAGAACGAACGGACGGTTCTCGCCCCAGCGCGGCAACAGCGCCGGCGCAAAGGCCGGCGGCGTGGCCGACCA
>JANOLA010000062.1:0-5102 GCA_031419535.1 Burkholderiales bacterium
GCCAGGCCCTCACCTTCGCGATCGGCCAGAACATCCCGCTCAAGTTCATCTTCTGGGAAGCGAACTCGGCGGCCAGCGAAGGCCTCGTGGTCGATCCCAAGTCGGGCATCAAGTCGTACCGGGACATCGGCAAGGCGAAAAAGATCGGCGCGGCCACCGGCACTTGCGCGCAGGTCGCGCTGTACCTGCTGGCCAAGAAGGCCGGCGTCGACTATGCCAAGCTCGATGTCGTCAACATCCCGGCGCCGCTCTTGCGCAACGCGTTCATGAGCGATTCGATCGACGCCGGCGTGGCCTGGCCGCCGTTCTCGCTGCAACTGCGCTCCGAAGGCTATCCGGTGGTCGCGTTCGACGAGGAATACACGCCGCCCGGTGGCGTGTGCCCGGGGCTCACCGCCGTGCGGACGGACTTCCTCAAGAAGCATCCGCAGATCGGCCTCAAGCTCATCGAGGTCGAGGCGATGGCACGCGAGGCGATCGCCAAGAACCCGCAGGTCGGCATCGACGCCTACGTCAAGCGCCTGCAGCTCTCGCCCGAGGTGGCCAAGGCGACGCTCGACCGCGAATGCTGCGGGCGCGGCATCCCGAGCTTCGCCGAGCAGGTGGACCCCAATTCGCCGTACTCGATGACATCCAAAGACGGCGGACTCGCCGCGAAGCTGATCCTGGCGGCCGAGGTGCTGCATGCGGTGAAGGCGCTGCCGCAGCCGATCCCGGCGGCGGCGATCCGCGATGCGATCGACCCCGGGCCGTTGCTGCAGTACCTGAAGAACGTTGGCAAGTGAGCGCCCGATGAGCGAGCCGCGCGCCCTCACGCCGGTGGCCGGCGCTTCCGCAGCGACCGGGCAGACCGTTGTGTCGCCCGCCCGCCGCCCGCTGCCCGACCTGGCCTGGTCAGTCGGCGCCGTGGCGTTCGTGCTGCTCTTGTGGTTCTTCGTTTCGCACAGCAGCCTGGTCAAGCCGGGCTACCTGCCGACACCCGAATTGCTGCTGGGCACGCTTGCCGACCTGGTGCGCAATGGCTACCAGGGCAAGCCGCTCGCCGAGCATATCGGCATCAGCCTGTTCCGCACCCTCACCGGCTTCTTCATCGGCGCCGCGGTCGGTGTACCGCTCGGGCTGCTGGCCGGCTACAGCCGGCGCGCCGGCGCGATGGTCTCGCCGATCATGGCCTTCATCCGCCCGATTCCGCCGATCGCCTTCATCCCGATGGCGGTGCTCTATTTCGGTCTCGGCGAGGTCGGCAAGATCGTGCTGATCTTCTTCGTCTCGTTCAACTACGTGCAGGCCAACGCGCAGGCGGGGGCGGCGAACTTCCCCGTAGCCTACCGGCGCGCCGCCCAGTCGCTGGGCCTGACGCGCTGGCAGACCTTCACCCGGATCATCCTGCCGGGAGCGCTGCCCCAGATCTTCACCGGACTGAAGGTCGCCATCGCGCTCAGCTGGGCGGTCGTCGTCGCCGCCGAACTGGTCGGCGCGCAGGCCGGCCTGGGCTTCATGATCTCGGACGCCGCGCTGCTGTTCCGCATTCCGGAGGTGTTCATCGGCATCGCGCTGATCGGTGCGATCGGCCTGCTGCTGAACCTGAGTCTGAACTGGATCGAGGGCCGCGTGGTCCATTGGAAAGGACGTTGACGATGCAAATCATCCGAGCCGCAAAGAGTGCCGCCGCGCTGTCGGTGCTGGCCATGGCCTGCGCAGGACCGGCGGCCGCACAGGGCACGGCCAAGCCGATCGAGATCAATTACGGCTACCCGACCGTCGACCACGTCAACATCTACGTCGCCCAGGATCTCGGGCTGTTCGAGAAGGCAGGGTTGAAGCCCAATTTCTTCACCTTCCCCTCGGGCGCGCCGCTGCTCGCAGCGCTGAAGAGCGAGAGCCTGGATGTCGTCACCGCCGGCCTCGGCCTGGCCTTCGCGCTCGGCCAGAACATCCCGCTCAAGATCATCTACTGGAACTCCAACGACGCACTCGGCGAGGGCCTTGTCGTCGATGCGAAGAGCGCGGTGCGCGGCTGGCAGGATATCGGCAAGGCGCAGAAGATCGGCGCCGCGTCGGGCACCTGCGCCCAGGTCGCCCTGGTCGAGATGGCGAAAAAGGCCGGCGTCGACTACGCGAAACTGGACGTCGTCAATATCCCCGCGCCGCTGCTGCGCAACTCGCTCGCGAGCGGCTCGATCGATGCCGGCGTCGCCTGGGCGCCCTACTCGGTATCGCTCGACGCCGAGGGCTACAAGGTCGTCGCCTGGGACCCGGAGTACACGCCGCTGGGGGGCCTGTGCCCGCGCATGACCGGCGTGCGGCCGGAATTCCTCAAGCGCCACCCTGAGGTCGGCGTCCGCCTGCTGCAAGTCGACGCGATGGCCTCCGACGCGGTGGCGAAGAACCCGCAGCTCGCGGTCGACGCGATCGTCAAGCGGCTCGGCCTGCCGGTGCCGGTGGCCAATGCGACGCTCGAGCGCATGTACATGAAGCGCCCGAGCTACGCGCAGCGGCTCGACCCGGCGTCGCCCTATTCGATGACGGCCAAGGGCGGCGGGCTGGCGAAGGTGCTGTTCGTCTCGATGCAGGCGCTGCACGAGGCGAAGTCGATCCCGCAGCCGCTGCCGATGAGCGCGATCGACGATGCGATCGACGCTTCGGCGCTCAAGACCTACGTCGAGTCCGCACGCAAGTGACGCCGGCCCGGCCCTTTCACGCCGGCGCGCCCTTTCATTCACGCCCTTTCATTCAAGAAAGCAGAAGGAGAACCCCCGATGACCAAAACCTATACCAAGCGCTTCGGCCTCGTGCGCAAGAAGGAGGGCATGACGCACGAGCAGTTCACCGCCCACTGGCTCGGCGTGCACGCCGCGCTGTGCGTCAAGCTGCCGGGGCTGCGGCGCTATTCGGTGAACCTCGTCGACAAGGCGCGCTTTCCGAAGTTCGGTTACGACGGCTTCTCCGAGCTGTGGTTCGACGACGAGGCCTCGCTGTGGGCCTCGCTCGAAAGCCCCGAAGGCAAGACGCTGCTCGCCGACCTGCCTAACTTCGCCGGCGAGATCGACCCCATCATCTCGGTGGAAACACCGATGCTCTGGCCTTGAAGGAGGGTCCGACCATGGCACAACTGCAAGGAAAAGTCGCGCTCGTCACCGGCGCCGCCGGCGGTTTCGGCGAGGGCATCGCCCGCCTCTTCGTCGCCGAGGGCGCGAAGGTGCTGATCGCCGACCTCGACGGCGACAAGGCGCAGCGGGTGGCGTCGTCGCTCGGCGGTGAGCACGCGCGGGCGGTGCGCTGCGATGTCTCCAGTCGCGCCGACGTCGATGCGGCGGTGGCGGCCTGCGTCGCCGCCTTCGGCGGCCTCGATATCGTCGTCAACAATGCCGGCACCACGCACCGCAACCAGCCGATGCTGGAGGTCGACGAGGCCACGTTCGACCGCGTCTTCGCGGTCAACGTCAAGTCGATCTACCACATGACGCAGGCCGTCGTGCCCGTGATGCGCGAGCGCAAGGCCGGCGTGATCATCAATATCGGCTCCACCGCCGGGATCCGGCCGCGCCCGGGCTTGACCTGGTACAACGCGAGCAAGGGCGCGGTCAACCTGCTGTCGAAGTCGATGGCGGTCGAACTCGGCCCCGACAACATCCGCGTCAACGTGGTGTGCCCGGTGATGGGCGCGACCGGGCTGATCGAGCAGTTCCTCGGCACCGCCGACACGCCCGAGGCGCGCGCCAAGATCGTCGCCGGCATCCCACTCGGCCGCATGTCGACGCCCGAGGACGTGGCGCAGGCGACGCTCTACCTGGCCAGCGACGCGGCGCGTTTCATCACGGGAGTCGAACTGCCGGTCGACGGGGGCCGCACGATCTGAAGCCGGACGCCACGCCCGCGCCGATCGATCCTTGCGGCACCGGCGCAGCCGCGCCCGCCGTGCCCGGGCGCGATGACGGTACCGGCACGGCCGAACCCGCGGCGCTCGAGTTGCGTGCCGGCGCCTTGCGAACGACGCTGCGCGAGGGCCGCCTGACGAGCGTGTTCGCGGCGGGCCACGAGGTCTGGCACGGCGTGCACTTCCTGCTGCGCGACGCGCACTGGCGCACGCCGGCACTTTGTCTCGGCGGTCCGGTGCGCGAGACGCTGGTCGACGGTTGGCGCGTCACGGTGCGCGGTTGCTTCGAATTCGCGCCGGCGGTGGCGCTGCGCATCGAGATCGAGGGCCGCGATGACGGCAGCCTCTCGGTCAGCGGCGAGGCGCGTGCCGAGGCCGACACCGACGTCAATCGGCTCGGCCTGTGCCTGCTGCATCCGCTGTCGGCGTGTGGCCGCCCGCTCGAGGTGATTCACGACGATGGGCGCAGGACCCGGTCGACGTTCCCGGAGCTGATACCGCCCTGGCCGCCGTTCACCGCGATCCGCGCAACTCGATGCCGCGCCCCTACCGCCTGCGAGCCAGCGAAGCGGTGCGGCAGAGCGTGATGCTGCGCATTGAAAGTCAGCCACGCGCCGAAGCCCCGCGGCCCTCTGCAAGTTCGCGCGGCGCGCTGCACGAGGGTCGGCCGGCGGGCCCGGCGCGGCTGGGCGTCGAAGTGACTCTCGACGACCTGGCAGCGCCGGCCCCCGCGGCCGAACTCGCGGCGGCGCTGCGGCCCGACCACCTGCACCTGGCGATCTCGGCGCGCGGGCCCGATCCTGACTTCAAAGCTCTGGCGCACGTTCTCGATGCGGCGCAAGCCGAACTGCGGCTCGACGTGCTGGACTTGCCGTCGGCGCGGCCCGCGCCGCTGCTCAAGTCGCTCGCGGTGCGGATCGCCGCTGCCGCCGTCGTGCCGACCGATGTGGCGGTGTTCCCGAGCACGCACGAATGCGTCGCCGCCGCACGCGCGGCGTTTCCGCGCGCACGAATCGGTGGCGGCACGCCCGACTTCTTTATCCAGCTCAACCGCCAGGAACGCTTGCCGGCGCTCGACTTCCTGTGGCCGGCGCCGACCCCCGCGAGGCGGGTGTGTTCGGTGCGGCGTGGATCGAAGGCCATGTCGCGGCATTGCTCGCCGCGGGGGCGCAGGCGATCACGGTGTCGAACCTGCGAGCGTGCCGCGCCGGATCGCCGACTCAGG
>JANOLA010000063.1:0-4427 GCA_031419535.1 Burkholderiales bacterium
TGAGCCCGAGGCCTTTGTTGATGGCGTCCGACGCCAAGTCCCCCGCCTTCGGTATGGCCGCTGCGGCGGCAGCGTCTTGCGTCGCCTTCGCAGCTGAAGCGGCGGCAGCGGCGCCTTCGGCGAACTTGCCGACGTATTGCACCCTGGCGGCCGCGCGCAAGGTCTTCATGTCGCTGTCGATGAGCTTGCGCTTCGCGTCGTTCAGCAGAAACTGCTCGATCGCGGGTTTGGCGCGCGCTTCGTCGACCGGCTCGCTCTTGCTGCCGGCGAGCACGATCACTTGCGCGCCGTTCGCCGTGGGCACCAGCATGGCCTGGCCGTCTTTCATCTTCGCAAACGTGTCGAGCATGTTCAGCGGCAGTTGCTCGGCCGGGCGCACCGCCTGGTTGCCGGCGAATCGGAAGTCATTGGCCTTGAGGTACTCCACGAATTCATTCACCGACTTGGCGGCCTTGAGCTTACTGCGCAGGGTGTCGATCTGCTCAGGCTTGGACTCGATCGCGATTTCCTGGATGCTATAGATGCGCCGGCCCTTGAACAGGCCGGGTTTGTCGGCGTAGTACTTGCCGATCTCCTCGGGCGTCGGCTTGGCCGCGGCTTCGCCCACCTTCTCGATGTAGGCACGGGCGATGATCTCGCGCTTTGCGGCCTCAATCTGTTGCATCACGCGTGGGTCGCGGTCGACTTTCAGTTCCTGCGCCTTCTGGATCGCGATTTCCTGGTCGATCAGGCGCTCCAGCACCTGGCGGCTGGCAGCGTCGGCCTGATCGGCCTTCAACCCGCGCTGCTGCTGCAGCACGAAGTTGATCTGATGAACCGAGATTTCTTCCTTGTTCACCTTCGCGGCGACTTGCGACGCGGGTTTGTCTTTGCTCGCACCACCGCAACTGGCAAGAACGATCGCCAGGCATGCGGTCGCGACGAGCAAAGACCGGCTGACCGAGGCGGCGCTGGCGGTGGGATAGGTGCGGTCGAGTGGCGAGATCATGAGCGGCCTTTCCCTTGGATGTCATTTGCGCGCGCCACCCGGGCGGCGCTTGGCGCGGAGTGTGAACCTCGTGCCTTTCGACTGCCGAGTTTACTGGTGATGTAACGCCGAATTGCCCCCCTGGACACATGGCGCAAAACCAGCAACGCCCAGTGGACAGTCTTTGTGCCGA
Organism: Burkholderiales bacterium; assembly: GCA_031419535.1. Taxonomy (GTDB): domain Bacteria; phylum Pseudomonadota; class Gammaproteobacteria; order Burkholderiales; family Burkholderiaceae_C; genus JAEMQF01. The sequence goes on from JANOLA010000063.1 coordinate 1,161, forward strand.
TTACCGGGCTCGGGTTCCGCGCGCCCCCTTGAACAGGTGGGGAAAACCCGATCGCCGAGGAGGCCGCTTCAGCTGCCCTTGATCTTCCTCACCTGGCTGACCAGTGCTGCGCCGGTTAACAATTCCAGTTGCACCTCGAGCCTGATGACGCGGCCGGTAAGGTCTTCGATCCGGGTTTGCTGCGCCTTCATCGCCTCGGCCTGCCGGTTCACCTTGTCTTCCAGCTTGATCATGGAAGTCAAGGCCCCCCAAATCTTGTCCGTGACTCCCATCAGGCAGCTTTCGCCGCGGCAGCCTTCGCCGCCTTCGCTTCCATTGCTGCGATTCGCTTGTTGCTGGCGTCGATGAATGCCAAGGCGTCATCGATGGCCGCGCCGGCCCGGTCGGCGGCGCCTTTGGCGGCGTCGGCCAGTGCGCCCAGCTCGTCATTGCTGTCGCCCGCCTCATAGGCGAAAGCACCGCGCCGCATCAACTCGGAGATCGGGATGCTGAGCCGCTTCGCCTTGGCGACGATCGCTTTCTTGTCCTGGGGCGTGGACTGCACCACGATGCGCTGGACTGCGTTTGCCATGATTCAACTCCCTCTCAAGCTACCGTGTGGTCATGGACATGTTATGTACATAGGAGGTCGCCTGTCAACACTAGACCTCGCAATTCACCACCCGCAATCCGAGGTGATCCACGAATCCGTCGAAGTCTCTATCGCTATGCAGCAGGCGGTAGCCCTTGACCAGGCATCCTGTCGCGATCAGTACGTCAACAGTCCCTCGCACTGTCACACCGACCTTGCGAAGCCGCCTGTAGTTCCTTGCAGCCTCTATGGCGAACTCCTCACCGCCCAGTGTGACCTGCTCCAGTCTTCCAAGTAGCCTGCGCGCCTCCTCAAAACCACGGTCATCTTTGAAGCCACGCAGAACTTCCGCAAGCACCAGATCACCAACTACCAAGCCTTCAATTCCGATATTCCTGTCCAGCCAGTCGGACTGAGGAGTCGAGCGGTTGCGAAAGAAGTCGACCCAGACACTGGTGTCAACGAGGATCACTTTTCCCGCCTCATTGCGTCGAGATCGCCTTCCCACTCGTACTTGCCGCGCAATTTCCGCAAGTCAGTCTGCTGTCGCAGCCTCAAGAGCGTGCGAAGCCCTTGTTCAACTGCCTCCCGCTTGGTCTTTATCCCGGTAGCCTTCAGCGTGGCCGCCATTAGCTTGTCATCAATCACAATGTTCGTGCGCATCGTATGTACTCCTTGTGGAATCTTACACATTGTGCCCGTGATTGATAGGTGGGGCAGTCCTGGTGGCGCTTCATCGGCCGCCAAGTGGGCCCTCAACTGCCCTTGATTTTTCTCACTTGGCTGACAAGCGCTGCACCGGTTCGGGCCGATCTTCGGTCACGCGAGCAATCGTGCGCCGTCGACCTTGGCCGCGACTTTGTCGAAGGTCCACAGCGGCTGCTGCCCGGCCATCATCGCCAGGGCAGCATGCAGGCAGTCGGCAAAGTCAGCCTTGCCGTCGGCGTAGTTCCCGAGCGCGGCTTCCACCGCGCCTTCGGACTCGAAGGCCAGCTCGAACGAACCCAGCAGCCCGAACAAGGCTTGCAGGACAGCGGGTTTGCCGAGGCTGAATGAGGAGCGCAGCACCCACTCGAGTTCCAGCATCACCGTGACGGGCACGAACAAGGCACCACCGGCCTCGATGCCGCTGCGGATTAGTCGGGCTGCGGCGGCGCCCTGCCGCGCGTCGTCCTGCACCAGGAAGCGCACCAGCACGTTGGTGTCGAGCGCGGCCACCTCAGCGCCAGGGGTTCATGGCGTCGATGGCGACGGGCTTCTTCTTCGGCGACTTCAGGCTGCCGGCCAGGCTGAGCAGCGAATGCGTCTTGGCCCGGACGATGAGCCGGCCGTCGGGCAACACGTGCCACACCAGCCTCGTCCCGGGCCCGGCGCCCAGTTGCTCTCGAACCTGCCGTGGCACGGTGGTCTGGCCCTTGGCGGTGATGGTGGATTCGGCCATCGCGTCTCCTTACGATAGAAGCAATAGTAAGGCACATTCGAGCGGCGCCGCAAGACCCTGGGCGACGGCGCCGGCGAGATTTCGCGGCCGTTGGTCCGGGGTGGCAAACGCGCATGGTTGAACGATCACGCGACCAGTCGCAAAGTTGCTATACAACAATAATCACGCCGTTGTATAGTTGCCGGAATGCCCTCGCAACCCTTTCGGTTCACCGATCTCCCGGTCTCGGCGGCCACCGCCTACGCACAGTTGCAGTCTGCCGCATTCAGCGCCGAACTGCAACGCGACGTTTCTCATTTGAACGGCAGCTTCGGCACCAAAAGGGTCGGCAATGCGGCGCATTGGTACTTCTCGTACCGCGACCCCGACCAGAAGGTCAGACAACTCTATGTGGGCCCCGATACGCCCGCAGTTCAAGGCCTCGTGGAACGCTCCAAAGAACCGGCCCCTGCCGAGCGGCTGAAGCCCCTGTGCAAGGCCGCGGTGGCACTCGGTTGCGCGAGCGCCGTGCGCAAACATGTGGGGGTGATCCGCCGGCTCAATGAATACGGGTTCTTTCGCGCAGGTGGGGTGCTGGTGGGCACGCACGCGTTTCTGGCGTTCTCGAACCTGTTGGGCGTGCGCTGGCGCGACTCGGAACAAACCAGCGATGTCGACTTTGCCCACGCCGGTCGCAACATTTCGGTTGCCCTGCCCGGTGACGTGGACGTTCAGGTTCACGCCGCGTTGACAACGCTGGAACAAGGCTTCTTGCCACTGATTCAGTACCGTGGCAACGTCGGCGCGTCGTACCGGCATGCCACCGACCTGGAGTTTCAGGTCGACTTCCTGACGACCCGTGTGTCGAACTCCGATGAGCCGATCACCCTGCCGAATTTGAACGTGGCGTTGCAACCGCTGCGCTTCATGGAATTTGCGTTCATCGACGTCGAACAGGCGGTCGTCTTCGACAGCACGGGGCAATGCACCGCGGTGAGTATTCCTTCACCGGCGCGCTACGCCGTGCACAAACTGCTGATCGTGGGCGAGCGCAGCCTGCGCTTTCGAACCAAGGTGGGCAAAGACGTGTCGCAGGCCGCTGCTCTGCTGGAATTCTTTCGAGAGCGCGACGACGAGGCCGTGAAACCGGCTTGGGCCGACGCAATGTCACGCGGACCGGGCTGGAGGAAGCGCGCCAAGGAAGGGCTGCGCGCGCTTGCGGTTGTCGACGCCGGGCTTGCGCGGTTCCTCAGCACTTGATCCCAACATGCAGCGC
>JANOLA010000064.1:0-3241 GCA_031419535.1 Burkholderiales bacterium
GTTGTGCGTGATCAGCTTGTTCAGGGTGGGTTGCAAATACTCATAGCCCGACCAGTCCGGGAGCTGCCCCGCGATGAATCGCGTTTGCAAGTCGGTCAACGGCACCGAAACACTGGCCTCGTGCACGGGGGACTGCCCGTCGACCACGGAACCCACGCCTCGATTCGGCGCGAGGGTCAGGCGCCACTTGGTCCCGCTGTCAGTTTCCTTTTGGAAGTCGATGACGGCGGCGCCGAAGTAGGAGCTGTCGTAGTTGTAAAAGTCATCGGACACGGCGTTCAGGAACTGAAAGCCGGCCCGGTTCTGGCGCTTGTTGTAGATGAAGGTCGGGTCCATGTAGCCCGAAATCTTCAGCAGCTTCAGGCCCGACGCGTCGCGCGCGTCTTCCATCGCTTCCGTCTTCACGGCGATGCGGTTGAACTCGGATGCCTGATCCGGCGTCATGCCCCATTGCGCGCCGGAAGCCGCGCCGGCTGGCCGGCCCTGCTTGCCTTCGAGTTCCGCGACGCGCGCTTTCAGGGCCTGGATTTCGCGCAGCAGGTCGGCATTGCTCTGCGCCGTGGCGCTGCCGGCGGCGGCCACGAACGCGAGTGCGATCGCTCGGGCAAGAATGGTCTGGGGGCGCATGTTCATTTCCGTCTCCTCTTGTTGTCGATCTTTGTCAGCCACCGCGTGCGGCGGCGGCGATGTCCTGGGCACGCTTGCGTTCGGCGCGAACGATCGCGAGGCTCGCGATTACCACGCCGATCGAGACGACGAGCACGATCAGCGTCGCCACGGCGTTCACGCTCGGGTTCAGGCCGAGGCGAGCGCGCGAAAAAATGACCAGCGGCATTGTCGTCGAGCCTGGGCCGGACAGGAACGCCGAGAGCACCACGTCGTCGAGCGACAGCGTGAAGGTGAGCAGCCACGCCGACAGCAGCGATTGCGCGATCATCGGCAGCGTGACGAGCGTGAACACCTGCCACGGCCGCGCGCCGAGGTCCATCGCCGCTTCTTCGAGCTGCGGGTTCAAGTCTTGCAAGCGCGCTTGCACGACGACAGTGGCGTAGGCCATGCCGAGCAGCAGGTGGCCGAACCAGATCGTCAACAACCCGCGTTCGGGAATTCCGATGGCGCGCTGGACTGACACCAGCATCAGCAGCAGCGACAGCCCGATGATGACTTCGGGCATCACAAGCGGCGCGCTGACGATGCCGCTGAACAGCGTGCGGCCGGTGAAACGCTTGTACTTGACGAGCGCGAATGCGGCGAGCGTGCCCAGCACCACCGAGGCGCAGGCGGTGAAAAACGCGATGCGCAAGCTGAGCCACAGGCCGGCAAGCATCTCGCCGTCGCTCGCCAGGGCCACGTACCACTTCAGCGTGAACCCGGCCCAGCGATTCGGGATCGTCGAGTCGTTGAACGAATAGATGACGAGGGCGACGATCGGCAGGTACAGGAAGATGAAGCCACCCGCCAGCCACGCCTTGCCGAAGCCGCGTGCAAAGCGAGGGCCGAACAAGGTGGTCGCGCCGGCCTTCATCGCATGGCCTCCTGCGCCTGCGCCTGGTAGCGGTTGAAGATTCCGAGCGGCACGAGGATCAGCAGGATCATCACGACGGCGACGGTGGAGGCCATCGGCCAGTCGTTGTTGCTGAAGAACTCGTCCCACAGCACGCGGCCGATCATCAGCGTTTCGGGGCCGCCCAGCAGTTCAGGGATCACGAACTCGCCGACGCAGGGAATGAACACGAGCATCGAGCCGGCGATGATGCCGGCCTTGGACAGCGGCACCGTGACTTTCCAGAACGCCACCCAGGGCGTGGCGCCGAGGTCGGACGCCGCTTCGAGCAAGCGCAGGTCCATCTTCACCAGGTTGCCGTAAAGCGGCAGGATCATGAACGGCAGGTAGGTGTAGACCATGCCGAGCACGAGCGAAAAAGGCGAGTTCATGTACTTGCCCAAGGCCGGAATCATGCCGCCGGCAAAGAGCAGCTGGTCGATGCCCAGCGCGGTGAGGATCTCCGCCACCCAGCCATGCTCGGAGAGCAGCCCCTTCCACGCATAGACGCGCAGCAGGAACGAGGTCCAGAACGGCAGCATCACGAGCATCAGCAGGGCTGGCTGCACGGCGGCCTTGGCACGCGCCATGAAGTAGGCGAAGGGGTAGCCGATGGCCAGGCAGAGCGCGGTCGTGACGGCGGCGTACTTGATGCTCGACAGATAGGTCTTGACGTAAAGGTCGTCTTGCGTCAGGAACACGTAGTTCGAGAACTTGATGCTCAGCTGAATGAGGCCTTCCTTGACGGTGAGCACGTCCTTGAAGTTCACGCCTTCCGATTCCGACACCGAAATCTTCACGACGATCAGGAACGGCAGTACGAAGAAGGCAGTCAGCCAAAGATATGGCGCGCCGATCACCGCGGTGCGGCCGCGTGCCAGCCAGGTCACAAGGGCGCGAAGTTTGCGCATCGCCGGCCTACTGCGTCAACACCACTTGCGACTGGCGCGACCAGTGCGCCCAGGCCTCGTCGCCCCAGGTCAGTTCTTCGTCGCGGTGGCGCTGCGTGTTGTTCTGGCTCACCTTGAGCATGCGCCCGCCGTCGAGCTCGACGTGGTAGACGGTGAACGCTCCGAAGTACGACAGGTTCTTGATGCGGCCGCGCGCGCGGTTGAAGTCGCCACCCGTGGTTTCCAGCGGCGGCTCGCCGCGGCTCAAGTGGATCTTCTCGGGCCTCACCGCCACCGACACCGCCATGCCCTGCGTGCCGGTGATGCCGTGGCCCACGAAGTGGCGCACGTCCTTGCAATCGATCACGCAGTGGTCGGGCTGGTCTTCGGCGAGTGTGCCTTCCATCATGTTGACGTTGCCGATGAAGTCGGCGACGAAGCGCGTCGCCGGTGTTTCATAGATGTCACTCGGCGCGCCCACTTGCAGCACCTTGCCTTCGCTCATGATGGCGATCTTCGAGGCCATCGTCATCGCCTCTTCCTGGTCGTGAGTGACCATCACGCAGGTCACGCCGACCGTCTCGATGATGTTGACCAGCTCGATCTGCGTCTCTTCGCGCAGCTTCTTGTCCAACGCGCCGAGCGGCTCGTCGAGCAGCAGCAGTTGCGGCTTCTTCGCCAGGCTGCGCGCCAGGGCCACGCGCTGCTGCTGGCCGCCCGAGAGTTGATGGGGTTTCCTCTTGGCGTACTTGCCAAGCTGCACCAGCTTGAGCATCTCGTCGACGCGCTCGGCGACCTGGGCCTTGTT
>JANOLA010000065.1:0-6700 GCA_031419535.1 Burkholderiales bacterium
CCAGTTGCGCTCGACCATGCCGTCGGCGACCTGCTTGGTCATGTTGAACAGGCTGTCCAGGTTGGTCCGCATCACGGCGTCCCAGTTCACCTTGTCCATCTTCTTGAAGGTCATGTCGCGCGTGATGCCGGCGTTGTTGACCAGCACGTCGATGGCGCCGTGTTTCTTGTGGACCTCCTCGACCGCCTTGGTGCACGAGTCGTAGTCGGCCACGTCGCAGGCCACGGCCAGCATGTCGTAGCCGCGCTGCTTCATGTCGGCCAGCCACTTGGCGTGTTTGGTGTTGCCGGGCGAATAGGTGACGACGACCTTGTAGCCGGCGTCGGCCATCTTGGTCGAGATCGATTCGCCCAGGCCACCCATGCCGCCCGTCACCAGAACCACACGTTGCGTTGCCATTTGATTCTCCGTTCGATGAAGTTCGATTGCTCAGCGCTGGACGGCTAGCGTTCCACCGTCAGCGCCACCCCCATGCCACCGCCGATGCACAGCGAGGCGATGCCCTTTTTGGCGTTGCGCTTTTGCATTTCGTGCAACAGCGTCACCAGGATGCGGCAGCCGGATGCACCGATCGGGTGGCCGATCGCGATGGCGCCGCCGTTCACGTTCACTTTGCTCGTGTCCCAGCCCATTTCCTTGTGCACGGCACAGGCCTGGGCGGCGAAGGCTTCGTTGATCTCCAGCAGGTCCAGGTCGGCGGCTTTCCAGCCGGCGCGTTGCAACGCGCGCTGGCTCGCCGGCACCGGGCCCATGCCCATCGTCGCCGGGTCCAGGCCGGCGCTGGCGTAACTCGCGATGCGCGCCAGCGGCGTCAAGCCCAGCCGGTCGGCCGTTTTCGCGCTCATCACCACCACGCCGGCCGCGCCGTCGTTCAGGCCCGACGCGTTGCCCGCCGTCACGCTGCCGGTCTTGTCGAACGCCGGGCGCAGGCCCGCCAGTCCCTCGAGCGTGCTCTTGCGGTTGATGAATTCATCGGCCGCGAATTGAATAGCGTCGCCCTTTTTCTGCGCGATCGAGAACGGCACGATTTCGTCCTTGAACCTGCCGGCGTCTTGCGCGGCTGCCGCCTTCTGCTGCGAACCCAGCGCCAGCGCGTCTTGCGCTTCGCGCGTCACGCCGAATTGCTTGGCCACGTTCTCGGCCGTGATGCCCATGTGGTACTGGTTGTACACATCCCACAGGCCGTCGACGATCATGCTGTCGACGAGTTTCCAGTCGCCCATGCGCGTGCCATCGCGCGAGCCGGGCAGCACGTGCGGCGCCATGCTCATGCTCTCTTGCCCGCCGGCAATGATGATTTCGCTGTCGCCGTCGCGGATCGCCTGCGCCGCGAGCATCACCGCTTTCAACCCCGAGCCGCAGACCTTGTTGATCGTCATCGCCGGCACCGCCTTGGGCAGGCCCGACTTGATGGCCGCCTGGCGTGCCGGGTTCTGCCCGGAACCGGCGGTGAGCACCTGGCCGAGGATCACTTCGCCGATCTGGTCGCCGCTCAGCCTGGCGCGCTTCAAGAGTTCAACGATCACGGCCGCGCCGAGTTCGGGCGCGGCGGTCTTGGCGAGCGCGCCGCCGAATTTGCCGACCGCTGTGCGGGCGGCGGCGACGATGACGATGTCGGTACTCATGCTGTGGAGATCCTGTTGGGGGTGGTGGAGGGGAGGGGGATCGCTGAACTGTCAACCTGAGCCTAACGCGAGTCAATCCTGATCTGCCCGATCGGCCCAGTCGTTACTCTTCAGTCGTTACTTCTGGCCTGGCTCAGTCCGCTGGCACACCGCGCGAGCGGCTGACTTCAACGCTCCACGTCGGCGGCGCATTGTTGCCCCACGACTGGCGGATGAAGGTCACCACCGCCGCGATCTGCTCGTCGTTCAGGTCCTGGTAGAACGGCGGCATGCCGTAGGGCCGCGGGTTGCCTTCGGTGCTGGGCGGAAAACCGCCGTTCAGCACGATGCGGATCGCGTTCACGGGGTTGCGCATCGCGATCGATTCGTTGTTCGCCAGCGGCGGGTAAATGCGCGGCACGCCCTGGCCCTTGGCCTGGTGGCACTTTTCGCAGTGGTCTTTGTAGACCTTGGCGCCGCTTTTCATCATCGCCTCCGTCAGCGCGTCGGGAACGCCGCTTTGCAGCAGCGGCGCCGCCTGTTTTTTCTCGCTCTGCGCTTTCAGGTAAGTGGCCATGGCCGTCAGGTCGACCATCGACATCGCCTGCAGGCTGTGCTGCACCACGGCGGCCATCGGGCCGAACACGGCGCCGCGCTCGGACACGCCGGTGCGCAGCAGATCGACGATCTCCTTCTCATCCCAGTCGCCCAGGCCCGTTTCGCGGCTCGACGTGAGCGCCGGCGCGTACCAGTTCTGCAGCGGAATCAGGCCGCCCGAGATGTCGTCGTTGCTCACGGCGCCCAGCATGTTGCGCGTGGCGTGGCAGGCATTGCAGTGGCCCAGGCCTTCGACGAGGTAGGCGCCGCGGTTCCACGCCGCGGTCTGCTTCGGGTCAGGCACGAACACGCCCTGCTTGAAGAACAGCGTGCGCCAGCCCGCGAGCAACTCGCGCTGGTTGAACGGGAAGCTCATTTCATGCGGCCGGTTCTTGCGCTGGACCGGCTGGACCGACATGAAGTAGGCATAGATCGCGTCGCTGTCTTCGCGCGTCACCTTGGTGTAGTTGGTGAACGGCATCGCCGGGTAAAGGAGGGAGCCGTCTTTGCCCTTGCCTTCGTGCATCGAGCGCCAGAAGTCGTCGGCGCTCCAGGTGCCGATGCCGGTTTCCTTGTCGGGCGTGATGTTGGGCGTGTAGAGCCTGCCGAACGGCGTGGCCATCTCCAGCCCGCCGGCGAGCTCGGGTTGGCCGCGTTGCGTGTGGCAGGCGTAGCAGTCGCCGACGGCGGCGAGGTACTGGCCGCGCGCGATGGCCGCTTGGGTCGGGTCGCTTGGCAAGGCGCCCTCGGACTTGGATTCGCTGGGTTTGGAATCGCCTCGGGCCGCCGGTGGCGCGTGCGGCTCGGTCTTCGAGCACGCGCCGGTGCCAAGGGCCATGGCGCAAGCAATGAGCAGGGCAAAACGGTTCATGACGCGGGCCCTTTCAATGACGCTGGCGTTTGCACTTCCACCCGCACCTGGGGCTTCACTTGTCGCCTCACTTCGGACCTCACTTGGGGTTCATCCCGCCGCACTCGAGCGCGAGCTTCAGCGACCCCGCGGGCGCGGGCCGCGGGTCGGCGGGAACCGGCTGCGCGACCAGCCAGGACGTGATCGCGGCGACGTCGTTGGGCGTCAGTGCCAGCGCTACCGCGTGCATGCAGTCGGGCTTCATCGCGTGGCGCTTGTTGTCTTTCCAAGCGCCGATCTGCGCCGCGATGTACGGCGGGTGCAGGCCCAGCAGCCCGGGAATGGCGGGCTCCAGGCCGGTGAGTTTTTGCCCGTGACAGTCGGCGCAGGCCGCGATCTTGCGCGCGCGATCGCCTTGGCGCACGAGCCTTGCGCCGAGCGCCAATTCCGCCGGTGTGGAGTGGGGCTGAGGTGCGGGATACGGCGCTTGCAGCTTCGAGTAGTGGTCGGCGATCTCGTACAGGTAAGCGTCCGACAGGTACGCCACCATGTAATTCATGATCCCGAACTCGCGCCGCTTGTCGCGGAAGTTCAGCAGCTGGTTGTACAGGTAGCCCGTGGGCTTGCCCGCCAGCCGCGGGTAATAGAGGTTCCTGCTCTGGCCTTCGCCCTTTTCGCCGTGGCACGCGGCGCAGGCAAGCAGACGCTGCTCCATCGTGTTCGGCACGGTTTGCGCGGCGGCGCTGCGCGGCCAGAGAGTGGCCAGTGTCAGGGCGGCCAGCCCCAGCGAGATCAAGGTCGGGCTGCGAAGCTTTGGCATGTTGCGCATGTTCTTGTTTCACCGGCTGCCCGGCTCGGTATTCTGCCGCTGCCGGGAATCGACGACAAGCACCTCGAAGGCGCATTCGCGACGAGCGCGCCGCATCAGGCCCTCGCCAGCAAGTGTCGCAGCTTGATGAACGCCAGGCCCGCCATCACGGCGTCGCTCAGCGCGTCGTGCGCGTCGCGCAGCGGCAGACCGAGGTCGTTCATCATCGTCGCGAAGCGCAGGTCGTTCGTGCCGCCGCGCTCATGCGCCGGGAGTTGCCGGTTCTTGTAGGCGTAATACATCGCCGAGACCTCGATCTTCGGCTGCGGCAGGCGCACGCCGAGCAGCGGCCAGATCTCGCGGTTCAGCATGGCGACGTCGAACTCGAGGTAGTAGCCCACCAGCGGCCGGCTGCCGATGAAGGCGAGCAGCCGGCGCATTGCCGCTTCGGGGTCGATGCCCTGCGCCACGTCCGCCTGGCGCAGGCGGTGAATGCGCACCGCGTCGGCCTTGATCGCGCGTTCGGGGCGCACCAGCAATTCCAGCCGCCGGCTCGTCAACAGCCGGTTGCCGGCGATCCTGACCGCGCCGACCGAAATGATCTGGTCGCGGTGCACGTCCAGACCCGTGGTTTCGGTGTCGAGCGTGACCCACTCGCCCTCGGGCGGCGGGTCGTACAGATAGGCGAACTCCGGATCGGCCAGGTGATAGAGCATCCAACCGCGGCGCAAGGGCTCGATCCAGCGCGGCACCATCGTCACGCCGTCTCCAGATGGAATTGATGCCGCAGCAGCGCCTTGAAGCGCTTGACCACCGCGAGCGTGTCCTTCAGCAGATCGCGCTCGACGCTGCTCAACTTGTCGATGGCAACGCCGCCGCTCACCGGGCGCCCGGTGTCCAGTTCGGCCAGACCGGCCTTGAGCCGCAGACCCATCAGGAAATGCAGCGCGTCGCTCAGATCGGTGGCGAAATCCGCGGCCAAGCGGCCGGCCGCGACCAGCGCCTCCAGGCGCGCGACCGTGCCGCTGCCCGCCACATGGTCGCGCAGCGCGAGGCTGCGCACGCCGTGCACGATCGGAAAGATGCCCGCCTTCTTCACGTTGAGCGTCTGCTGCTCCTGCTCGCCGATCAGCAGCAGGCGGTTCCACCAGCCGCCGGTCGCGTCCGGGAAGGAATCGATCGCCGCGGCGAAGCGGCCGAGCAGCGCGTCGCTGTCCGACACCAGCGCGTCGACCTCGGCGCGCACGCCGGCGAGCAGCGTCGGATCGCCGGCCACGGCGTGCGCGTCGATGAAGATCGCCAGCCCCATCAGGCCTTCCGGATCGGGCCGCAGCAGCCAGTTGCGCACGGTGCGCGCAAACTCGCTCGCGCTTGCGCACCACGCCGGCTTGCTGAGCATGATGCCGCCCGGGCAGTCGGGGTAGCCGAAGTCGCGCAGCGCCTCGGTGAAGCGCTGCGTCGCCTGCTGGATCTGCTCCTGGCTCACCGCAGAGCCGTCGCGCACGATCAGGCCGTTGTCCTGGTCCGTCTTCAGCAACTGTTCGCCGCGTCCTTCGCTGCCCATCACGAACAAGCAACTGTCGGCGATCAACTCGGGCGGCGCGATCATCTGCCAGGCGCGCTCGAACAATTTCGCGTTCAGCGTCTGCACGAGTTTGGCGATCTGGGCGACGCGCGTGCCGCCGCGATACAGCAGCGCAACGAGCTGCGTCACCTGCTCGGCCGCGGCACGCAACGCCGCGAGGTCGCCCGCGCGCGCGATCTGCACCGAGATCAGGTAGGAGTGGTTCGACAGGAAGCTCAGCAGGTCGAGCTGTTCGAGCAGGCCGACGATGCGCTTGTTGTCACCCTCCCCGTCGGCCACCACCAGGCGGTGCACCTGGTATTCGATCATCAGCGCGAGCGCGTCGAACAGCGGCGCGTCGGGCGCGATCGTCACCAGCTTGAACGTGGCCAGGTCACGCACCGGCAGCTCGGCCAGGGCACGCCCGTCGAGCACGGCGCGTTGCAGCCCGGTGTTGGTGAAGATGCCCAGGCGCTCACCGTCGCGCACCAATACCGAATTCGTGCGCTCCGTCTGCATCAGCCTGGCCACGCCGACGATCGAGGCGCCACCGTCGACCTCGTGCGCCGGGCGCAGGAATGCCTGCGCGACGCGCGACATCGTCAGCGCCTGCATTTCGCGCTGGCTGTGGCGCTGCGCCAGCGCGCCGAGCTTGTTCGACAGGTCGGAGAACAGCAGCGCGCCGAACGTTGCGTTGCTCGAAATCAGCGAATTGACGGCGGCCTTGGCGAGTTGATACGCCACCACTTCCTCGGCGGCGACGAAGCGGCTGCTGGCGCGGCCCGCGACGAGCGAGCGGCCGTCGAAGCTGTCGTTCGGCCCGTAGGTGGCGACGATTTCATCAGCGTCCAGCTGCGACACATGGCCCTTGATGATGACGAACAGGTGCGCCGCTTCGATGCCGGGGTCGAGCAGCGTTTCGCCTTCGCGGAAGTAGGCGATGTCGACCGCGTCGCGCACCAGCCGCTGCTCGTCGGCGGCCAGGCAGTCGAACGGCGACGCCGTGAAGTCGAAGGCGTTGGGCATGCGCCATCGTAGGGCATGAGCAACCGGATTCCCCGCGAGGGCGCTTGCATGATCACGCCGAATCCGGGCGCCGCGGGTGGCGCGATGCATTCGCGCGAACCTGTTCGCGAGCGGTGGAGAATGCGCATCGTGGCAAGCCCCGCCAAACCCGAAGCCATGCCCGCCGAACACCGCAAGGTGATCGTCGCGTCGAGCCTGGGCGCGCTGTTCGAGTGGTACGACTTCTACCTCTACGGCGCGCTCGCCTCGGT
>JANOLA010000066.1:0-1923 GCA_031419535.1 Burkholderiales bacterium
CGCAGTTTCTCGACGTGGCCGCGCACTGGCGCGTGCTCGCCGATCTGGCGCTGCTGTCGCTGTTCGCCGGCCTGTACAGCGTGCCGATGTATGCGCTGATCCAGACCCGTGCGCCGGCCAGCCACCGGGCGCGCATCATCGCAGCGAACAACATCCTGAATGCGCTGTTCATGATCGTCAGCGCGCTCGCCGTCGGCGCCTTGCTGCGTTTTGGCTGGACGATCCCGCAGGTGTTCCTGATCGTGGGGCTCGCGAACGCAGTCGTCGCGACCTACATCTTCCTGCTCATCCCCGAATACCTGCTGCGCTTCACTGCCTGGGTCGTGTCGCGCCTCATCTACCGTTTCGAGGTGCGCGACGAAGAGCACATTCCGGCGCAAGGCGCGGCGATCCTGGTGTGCAACCACGTGAGCTTCATCGACGCGGTGCTGCTGATGGCGGCGAGCCCGCGGCCGATTCGCTTCATCATGGACCACAAGATCTTCAAGATCCCCGGGCTCGGCGCGCTGTTTCGCCTGGGCAAAGCGATACCGATCGCGTCGCAACGCGACGACCCGGCGGTTTATGAAGCAGCGTTCGAGGGCGCGCGTGCCGTGCTCGCGGCCGGCGACCTGCTCTGCATTTTTCCGGAAGGCGCGATCACGCACGATGGCGAACTCGGCGAGTTCAAGGGCGGCGTGATGAAAGTGCTGGAGACGCACCCGGTGCCTGTGGTGCCGCTCGCGCTGTGCAACCTGTGGGGCTCGTTCTTTTCGCGCGTCGACGGCGCGGCGATGAAGCGGCCGTTTCGGCGCGGCGTGTGGTCGCGCGTGGAGGTGCGCGCCGGCGCGGCACTGCCTGCCGCCGAGGTGACGCCGCAGGGGCTGCGCGAACGTGTCGCGGCGCTGCTGGCGCAGTGAGAGCGGTTGTCGGCGCACGCACCCCATGACCCTCAACTTCAGCCGCGCCGCGTGGGTTCGTTGCGCGCCGTTCGCGTTGTTCATCGCGCTGCTGGCGCTGCGCGGCGCGGCGCCGACCGACGGTTCCTGGGGGTTCGACCCGCAATGGATCTACGGCTGGGGCGTGTTGCTCGTGGGCGCGCTGCTCTGGGCGTGGCGGCGCGAATACGGTGAATTGTTCGCCCAGACGTTTCCGGTGGCGCGCGAGGTTTTGCTCGCCGTGCTGGTGGGGGGCGCGGTCTTCTTCCTGTGGATCACGCTCGACGCACCCTGGATGCGCCTGGGTGACGCAACCAGCGGGTTTCGCCCGGTCGACGCGCAGGGCAACATGATCTGGCCGCTGTTGGCGGTGCGCTGGCTCGGCGCCGCCTTGTTGGTGCCGGTGATGGAAGAGCTGTTCTGGCGCTCGTTCCTGATGCGCTGGATTCAGGCACCGCAGTTCGAAGCGGCCGACCCGATGCGGGTCGGCCTGCGCGCCGTGCTGCTGTCGACCTTCGTCTTCATGCTCGCGCACACCTTGTGGCTGGCGGCCGTCATCGCCGGACTGGCCTACGCGTGGCTCTACATCCGGGCGGGCCGCCTGTGGTCCGCCGTGATCGCGCACGCTGTCACGAATGGCCTGCTCGGAGTGTGGGTGGTGTTCAGCGGCAACTGGGGCTTCTGGTAGCTCGAGTTCAGGCCGCGATGGCGCTGATCAGGCGGCCGCGCGCAAAGAACTCCTGAAGGTTGTCGTACACACGCTGCGCCATCGCGGCGCGCGTCTCGTGCGTGGCACTGCCCACATGCGGCAGCAACACCGCGTTGTCGAGTTGCATCAGCTCGGCTGGAACCTGCGGTTCGCTTTCGAACACATCGAGCGCGGCGCCGGCGATGCGTTTGTCGCGCAGCGCACGCACCAGCGCCGGTTCGTCGACCACCGAGCCGCGCGCGACGTTGATCAAATACCCTTTCGGTCCCAGCGCATCGAGCACGGCCTCGTTGATCA
>JANOLA010000067.1:0-4499 GCA_031419535.1 Burkholderiales bacterium
GTGTCGGTCTTGTTGATGATGGGGCGAACCGCTTCGCGCGACGCGGACGTGATGCCGCCGATCAGCACGTCGACCTTGTCCTTGCTGAGCAAGCGGCGCGCGAACTCCTGGTAGCGCGCGTTGTCGCCTTGCGGGTCGAGGTGGATCAGATCGATCTTGCGGCCCATGATGCCGCCGGCCTTGTTGATCTCTTCCACCGCGAGCAGCGAACCGTTGAGCTTGGGTTTGCCCATCAGCGCGAGGTCGCCCGACACGTCTTCGAGCAATCCGATCTTCAGGTCGGCCGCCATGGCGCCGCCGGCCAGTACCGCGGACACGAGTCCGGCGGCAAGTTTGTAGTGCAGTTTCATCTAATCTCTCTCCATTGAACGATTGAGGCGCCCCGCCGCTTCTGCGGCGGACGTGGGGCGGGCGGTGGGAACTCGGGGAAACGGGAACCGAACGTCAGAGCGATGGGTGACGCCGGTGCCAATCAGTCGCTTGTTGGTAGTGCCAGCCGGCACGCACCAGAAGGTCTTCTTCGAAATGCCGCGCGACGAACTGGAATGCAATCGGCGTGCCAGCGGAGGTGAAGCCGCCGGGCAAGGTGATCGTCGGGCTACCCGTCATGTCGAACGGGCAGGTGTAGCGCAGCAGCGCCTGCAGCAGGTCGGCGTCCGTCGCCAGGCCGGCCATCTGCGCGAGGGTGGGCGAGGCCGTCGCGGTGGTGGGGATCAGCAGCAGATCGATGCCCTCGAACAGTGCGGCGACGCGCCCCGAAAACGCGCGGCGATTGAGCACGATCTTCTGGTAGTCCATGCCGCGCTGCGCCAGGCCCAGGTCGATCAGGCCGGCCAGGCCGGGGCCGTATTCGCTCTTGCGCTGCGGGTAGGTGGCCTCGTGCGCGACCGCCGTTTCCACGCCGCACAGCGGGAACCAGTCTGCAATCATTTGCGCGGGGTCGGGGAACTTGACTTGGCGAATGTCGCCGCCCAGCTCGGTAATCACGCGCAGCGCATCGTCCATCACGGCGCGTGTGGCGGCGTCGACACTGGTCGAGTTCCACGCCCCATCCACGCCGATGCGCAGGCCGCGCAGGCCACGCGTCATTCCCGCAAGGTAGTTCGGCACCGGCAGCTGCACGGCAGTGGGGTCGTTCGCATCCGGCCCGGCAATCGCGCCGAGCAAGGCACCGGCGTCGGCGGCGCTGCGCGCCATCGGGCCCACGTGGTCGAGCGTGGCGGCGAGTTCGAACACGCCGAAACGGCTGACGCGGCCCCAGGTGGGTTTGATGCCCGTCAGGCCGTTCGCCGCGCTCGGGAAGCGGATCGAACCTCCTGTGTCCGAGCCCAGCGACCCGTAGCACAGGCCCGCCGCCGTGGCCACACCCGAGCCGCTGGACGACGCGCCCGACCAATGCGCTGCGTTCCACGGGTTCACCGGAGGTGCGATCTTCGGGTGGTGATCGGCGTACGCGCCTTCCGTGAGTTGCAGCTTGCCCATGATCACGGCGCCGGCGGCGCGCAAGCGCTTCACCACGGTGGCGTCCTGGTCGGGCTTGAAGTCCGCGTAGATCGTCATGCCCGCCGCGGTGGGAACGCCCTGCGTCCAGCACAGGTCTTTCACGGCGATGGGCGCGCCGTGCAGCGGGCCGCGGATCTGGCCCTTCGCGATTTCGGCGTCGGCGCGCGCGGCGTCGGCCAGCGCGCTGTCGGCCATCAGCGTGGCGTAGCTCTTGAGTTGGCCGTCGAGCTTGCCGATGCGTTCCAGCTGCGCCTTGGTGGCGTCAACGCTGGAAATCTCGCGCGCCTGGATGCGCCGCGCGATGTCGAGCAATTCAAGGTAGTGCCAGTCTTGATGTGCAGCCATGCGCCAAGTCTGGAATAGGCACCTCCCGCTGTCCAACAAGAAAAACCGTTGGTCCGCAATCAGTTCTGCTGATGAGCCGGGCGCGATCAGCTCGGGTTCGGTGTGTCGCGGCGCGCCAGCTCCCAGGCCGCGGCGTCGCGCAGGCCGACCGGAACGCGCGCGACTTCATCGGTCGCCGCGCGCGCGAAGCTTTGCGCGGTGTCTTGCGCGAGCAACGCGACCTGTTCGTATAAGGGATTTTCCGGGGTCGTTCGAAACGATGCGATCAGCGACACCGCCGGCATCTCGCTGTCGACCTTGAGCAATTGCAGCGCGCCTTCGCGCAGCTCGCGCTCGATGATGGCCGGCGGCAGCAGCGCGACGCCGAAACCGTCGACCACCAGCCGCACCATCGCCGAGGCCGAGGTCATGCAATTCACGCGCACCGGCTTGCCCACATGGTGGTCGAACAGGCGCTCGATGAACTTGTGCGGCCCCGAGTTGCGCGAAAAGCTCAGGATCGGAAACGCCGCCAGATCGGCCAGCCCGAGCGCCTCGTTGTGCAGGCCCAGGTGCGTGGCACCGACCCAACGCAGCGGCAGGTCACACAGCGGCAGGTTCTGCACCATCGGGCCGACCACCGAATCGGTCTGCAGCACCAGGTCGAGGTTGCCGCGCGAAAACTGGTCGATCAGGTGGATCGTCGTGTCGTCGCTGAGTTCGATTTCCAGGCGCGGGTAGGTGCGGTGCACGAGCGCCATGAACTGCGGAAACCAGGAGTGCACGATCGACTCGATGACGCCGATGCGGATCGTCCCGGCGACCAGCGTTCGATCGGCCATCGACTCGCGCATCTCGCGCACGGTGCGAACCAGCCGCTCGGCGTAGACCAGGGCCTTGCTGCCGTCGAGCGTGAGCGTCACGTCGCGTGCGCCGCGGTCGAACAGGCGCACGCCGAGGTCTTGCTCGAGCGTCGCGATGCGGCTCGACACCGCCGCCTGCGTGGTGTGCAGCTTCTCGGCGGTCATGCGGAAGTTGCGCAGTTGCGCAAGCCATACGAAGGTTTCGAGGAAGCGAACGTTCATCGCGCTGATTCAGGAGACGAATTCAAGAGACGACGGGCAGCACATCGATCAAATAGCGGTGCGCGAGGCTGCACCCGCGGCGCGGATCGAACAGCTCCATCGCGAACGAAGCCGAAGGCCGAACCCCACCGATCGCCGAAAGCGTGCCGCAGCTCATCGCCGTGCCCTGCGGCAGGCGATTCGCCTCGCTGCGCGTGCCGCGCGCATAGCCGGCAATCAATTCCGGCGGCGGGCGCAAGGCGGCGAGGCTGCCTTCCTGGTAGAGCACGCGTGTGCCGCCGTCGTGGCCGTCGATCGTCGAGCGCAGAACCAGCTCGTCCCAGTACGGCGCCACGTCGGCGTAGCGCCAGGCCTGGGTGGCGACCGGCTTCGCGCACACCTGCTTGGAAACAGCCACGCCTTGCGCTTCGAGTTTTCGGTCGGTGTGGTCGGACACCAGGCTCACCCACATCTCGCCGTCGGCGTTGAACACGAACACCTCGGCCTCGCCCGATGAATCAGGCCCCAGCACCTGAATGGTGGGCGCCTGGCTCAGCAGCGCCGCGCTGACGCGATAGTACAAGGGCACGGTGCTCGGCCGGGCCACGCCCAGCGCCGCGAGTTCCTCGATGTGGTGCTCGGTGGCCGCGGCGTCGCGCCCCACCCAGCCGGCGATGACGAGCGAATCGATCTCGACCGAGAGCGGACGGGGCGTCGCGGAATCGGCAACTTGGAATGAAAGCAGCATGGCCAGCAGCCCCGGTGACTGGCCCCACTCTACCCCCAGTGACCGAATGGCGCACCGGACCCGGGAACTACCCGTAGTTCACTATCCATTCGATGCCCTGAGCGTGCGCGGCATCAATGGCGCTCTCTTCGCTCGAGTAGTCGCCACGCGCGATCGCGATGTTTCGGGGCCGGCTCGGCCAGATCTGCCTGGAGACGACGATGGCGGGCACGAACTTCCCGCCATCGACGGCAGTTGCAGTACAGATCAGCTCGCAGTCCTTGTGCCGGAATGTCCTGGTTGCGCCCACCAATGAACCCGTCCCCTAACGGCTCAGCGCCGCGCGGGCACCGGCACGTCGCGCTCGCGCAGCATCACCGGCTCGATCGATCCGCCGGCGACCCTGTGCCGCACTGCCGCGTCAATGACGTCGCGGTTCGCGAAGTACGTCGCCAGCGCGCTGGCGGCGTTGAGCTCGGCGCGAAAGCTGTAGTGCAGGGTTGTCTTGCCGATCGAGGCACCCACGACGCTGCCATCGTCGGTGACCACCCAGAACCGAACGGTGTCGGAATCGTCGTGGAAATAGGCGGCTGGCGGTGTGGCGAGGACGTCAGGCATGGTCACCTTCTCTTCGTGCAGTGTGCGCAGGATTGCTGCCGCCATCATGCGCTCAAGGCGAATGACCCTGACATGCGCTTGCGCACCTCAGGCCCTAAAGCTGAAAACCCAGCCACAGCACTAGGCCATCGGCCAGGTCGCCCCACAGGCCGGGGTGTGGCGGCAGGTGCCGCGCGGCCTGGCTGCGTTCATGTTCGAACCACGCCGCGCAGGCGCTCACGGCGTCGAGCTCCTGAAACGCAAACATCAGTTCGTAGTTGAGG
>JANOLA010000068.1:0-8333 GCA_031419535.1 Burkholderiales bacterium
GTCCAGACCTACTGCTCGTTCGACAACAACGCCGTGCCCGCGCTGGGCAGCGTCACCGGCGTGCGCCAGTGTTATGGCCCGAGCAACACGGCCGCGACGACGCTGATCACCGCCGCACCCAATCCGCTGGCCAAGGCGATCACGCAGACGACCGCGGTCATCGGCGTGCCCTTCCGCTATCGCATCACGATTCCCGCCACACCGCAGACGGTGGCCCTATACGACGTGCAGGTGCTGGACAACCTGGGCGCCTCCGCCGCTGACCTGATCCATGTCGGCGTCACACCAGTGTCCGGTCCGGCCTGGACGCCCGTGGTCAGCGGGGCACCGAAAAATCTGGTCATCTCCGGCAGCGGGTCCGGGCTGGACATCCCGGCCGGGCAGCAGGCCGTGTTCGACGTGACGGTGGTGCTCAACGACAGCGCCACCAACGTGACGGGACTGAGCTTCCAGAACAGCGCGAGCTACACCTACAACCAGATCGACGGTCTGGTCAATCCGGTTCCTGGCGGTGCCGGTACCTCGGCCGCCATGACGGTGGTCGGCCCGGACAGCGTGACCTTGCAGAAGTCCGGTCCGAGCACGATGCGCGCCGGTGTTCCCGGCAACTTCACCCTCAATGTGCAGAACACCGGCAACGGCACCGCCTGGGACTTGACGTTGGTGGATGTGCTGCCGGATCCGACACCCGGCGGCATGTGCACGGTGGCGCCCACGGTCACGGCCGCGCAGGTGTTCCGAGCCGATGGCGTGACGCCGTCCGGCCCCGTGCTCGTGGCCGGCGCGGACTACACCACCAGCTTCGCGCCGGCGCCGGCCTGTACGCTGACCCTGACCATGCGCACGGCCGCCGCCGCGATTGCGCCGACCGATCGCCTGATCGTCAACTACCAGGCCGCGCTCGATGCCGACACCATCAGCGGCACCGTGCTGACCAACCGCGCGGCCGCGACCCAATGGTTCGGCGCCGACACGCCGGCCAATGTGGCGACCGGCCAGATCCGCACCTACAGCCGCACCTTGACCGACGGCACGCCGGGCGTGCTGGACTTCCAGGACGTCCATGCCGTCGTCACCGAGGCGCCGGTTCTGCAGATCCGCAAGTCCGTCATCAACGTCACCTCGGGCCAGAACCCGGGCAGCAGCGCGCGCCCCGGCGACCTGCTGCGCTACACGGTGCTGCTCCGCAATGTCAGCACCGTGGCGGTGAGCGGCGCGACGCTGACCGACGAGCTGGACCGCCTCAACGCCACGGCCTTCTTTGCAGCCGGCAGCCTGCAACTCATCTCCGCACCGGCAGTTGCCACCAACAACACCAATGCCAGCGGCGGCGCCAGGGGCAGCGGACTGGTCGACGTGCGCGGCCTCAACCTCGCCGCCGCAGGCGCGGCGGGCGACACCCTGACGCTGGTGTACGAAGCGCGCCTGCTGGCGGTGCTCGCCAGCGGTTCCACGGTGCTGAACCAGGCGCAGTTCGGCAGCGTGACAACCCCCACTTTCAACAGCGACGACCCCAACGTCAACGGACCCGACAACCCCGCGGTCGCCGGCGATGAGGACCCGACCCGCACGACGATCGCGTCGAACCCGCTCTTGCAGCTCAGGAAGATCTCGCAAGACCTGAGCGGCGATCCGGCCGTGCTGCGGCCGGGCGACCGTTTGCGCTACACCCTCACGGCCAAGAACGTCGGCACGGAAAACGCGGTCGGCGTGTCGCTGCGCGACGTCGTGCCTGCGAACACCACTTATGTCGCGGGCAGCACCACACTCAATGGCGTGACCCTGCCCGATGCCGCGGGCCTCTCACCCTTGCAGGCCGGCATGCAAGTGAACGCGCCGGAAAACGCCACCCCCGGTGCGATGCGCGCCGACGTCTCGGCCACGCCGAACAACGTCGCCACCATCGTGTTCGACGTGCTGGTCGATGCCGGCGCACTCGACGGCACGCTGATCAGCAACCAGGGCTTCGTGACCGGTTCCGGCACGGGCAGCGGCGCCTTCGCCGAAGTGCCTTCCGACGACCCGCGCACGCCCTTCGTCGGCGACCCCACCGTCAACATCGTCGGCACCTTCCCGCTGCTGGCGGCGCGCAAGACAGTGGCGCTCGCGGTCGACAGCAATGGGGACGGCGTGCTCGATCCGCTCGAGGTGATTCGCTACACGATCACGATCGACAACCTGTCCGACCTGGCCGCGACCGGCGTGGTCCTGATCGACCCGCAGCCGGCCAACACCTCCTATGTGGCCGACACGGTGACGCTGAACGGCGCGCCGGTCGCCCAGCCCGACGGCGGCGTGTCGCCGCTGATCCTGGGCATCGCCGTGAACTCGCCGTCCAGCGCGGCCGGCACGCTCGCGCCACGCACGAGCGTCACGATCACCTTCGACGCGCGCGTGAACGCGGGCGTGGCCGCCGGCACCGTCATCAGCAACCAGGGCACCGTGGCCGGTACCGCCTTGCCAAACCAACTGACCGATGCCGACGGCAACAGCGCCAACGGCTACCAGCCGACGACCATCATCGTTGGCAGCGCGCAGCAAGTCTTCATTGCCAAGGCGGTGCGCGTGGTGGGCGGCGGCCCGGCGCTGCCCGACTCGCTGCTCGAGTACTCCGTGACGGCGACGAACACCGGTGCGATCCCCGCCACGAATGTGGTGCTCACCGACGATCTCGGCACCATTCCCCTGCCGACGCAGGTGGCCTATGTGGGGGGCTCGGCCGCCCTCAACGGTTTGCCCGCCGGCGTCAGCCTCACCGGCGCCTTGCTGCGTGCCGACTTCGCGGCGACCTACGGCAACCTGGCGCCCGGCGCGAGCGCGGAACTGCGCTTCAGGGTGCGCATCGCCGCGGGCCTGCCCGACGGTACCCTCATCACCAACACGGCCCAGGTGGCGTGGAACACGCCGGCCCTCAACGCCTCGGCCCGCGTCACCATCGCGGTGGGCGGCGCCGTGGGCACGGCAAGCCTGAACGGCCGCGCCTGGCACGACGCCAACTTCAACCGGCTCGTCGACCCCGGCGAATTGCTGTTGCAAGGCTGGACGGTGGACGTGCTGCGCGACAACGTGCTGCTGGGCACGCTGACGATCGACGCCAACGGTCGGTTCGGCATCAACGGCCTGGTGCCGTCGGCCACACCCGCGGACCAGTTTTCGCTGCGCTTCAACGCGCCGGGCAGCGCTGCCACGACGGCCGCGCTCGGCCGCACCGACTCGGCGTTCACCAACGGCATGCAGGTCATCGGCGGCATCGTCGCGCCCTCGGGCAGCAACCTGCAAAATCTCAACCTGCCGCTGCAACCCAATGGCGCGACCTACGACTCGATCGTGCGCACGCCGGTGGCGGGTGCCACGCTGCACATGTCGCGGGCAGGCAGCAGCTTGCCGCTGCCCTCCGCCTGCTTTGACGATCCCATCCAGCAAGGGCAGGTCACGCCGGCAAGCGGCCACTACAAGTTCGACCTGAACTTCAGCGATCCATCGTGCCCTTCCGGCGGTGCGTATTTCATCCGGGCGACGCCGCCGGCGGTGGCCTTCATGCCCGGCGAGTCCCGGGTCATCCCGCCGCTGTCGAACGCCGCCACGGCCTCGTTCTCGGTGCCCAGTTGCCCGGGCACCGCATCGGATGCGGTTGCGGCGACGAGCGCGCATTGCGAAGCGCAGGCGTCGGAGTTGGCGCCGCCTCCCTCCGTGCCTGCCGGCAGCGCGGGCACGAGCCACCACCTGAATCTGACGCTTAACGGCAGCGCGATGCCAAGCACGAGCCAGATCTTCAACAACCACATCGCGATCGACCCGCTGCTGAGCAACGCGGTGTCGATCAGCAAGGTGGCGGCGCTGCGCGACGTCACGCGCGGGCAACTGGTGCCGTACACGATCACGCTCACGAACCGGCTCGCGGTGCCGCTGGCCGCGCTCAGCGTGGTCGACACCTTCCCGGCCGGCTTCAAGTACGTGCCAGGGTCGGGGCGCCTGGACGGTCAGGCCATCGAGCCCACCGTGGCCGGCAACCGCCTCACCTGGGCCAACGTGCAGCTCTTGACCAACACCCAGCGCACGATCCAGTTGATGCTGATCGTCGGCTCGGGAGTGAGCGAAGGCATGTACATCAACCGGGCGCAGGTCTTTGCCACGCAGCTCGCCAGCGCGGCATCGGCCGAAGCCACGGCGGCGGTGCGTGTCGTGGCCGATCCCACGTTCGACTGCTCGGACGTCATCGGCAAGGTCTTCGACGACGTCAACCAGAACGGCTACCAGGACCCGGGCGAACGGGGCCTGCCCGGCGTGCGCCTGGTGACGGCGCGCGGCCTCGTCGTGACGACCGACCCGCATGGGCGCTTCCACCTGACCTGCGCGGCGATCCCCGATCCGGAGCGCGGCTCCAACTTCATTCTCAAGCTCGACGACCGCTCGTTGCCCACGGGCTACCGCGTCACGACCGAGAACCCGCGGGTTGAGCGCGCGACGCGCGGCAAGATGATCAAGTTCAACTTCGCGGCAGCCATCCACCGCGTCGTCAAGTTGGATCTCGCCGACGGCGTGTACGAGCCCGGCACGACCGAGATGCGCGTGCAGTGGAAGCAGCGCATAGCGCTGCTGCTCAAGGAGCTGATGAAGGCGAGATCGGTGCTGCGCCTGTCCTATCTGGCCGAAGTCGAGAGCCAGGGCCTGGTCAAGGAGCGGCTCGACGCGGCGAAATCCGAGATTGAGGCGACCTGGAAGCGCGCGGGCGGCAAGTACGACCTGTCGATCGAGACCGAAGTCTTCTGGCGCACCGGAGGCCCTCGATGAACGGGTCGATAAAAATGCCAAGACGACTGATTCATTGGGCGCTCGGTGCGCTGCTGCTGCCCGCCGCGGCGCTGGCGCAGGTGGGCACGGGCACGGGTACGGGCACGGATGCGCCCGCCAGGCCAGGCGCGCCGAAGGTGGTGACCACGCCGCTGCTCGGACAGACTGTCGAAAAGCAGATCTCGCCCGATTCACCGCTGACGCCATGGGCGCAGGACGAGAGCCGCCTGCCGCCGCTGGTCAAGGAGCGCACCGAGGAACAGCAGGTGCTGGACAAGACCGTGCGGACCATCAAGGTGCAAAACCTGCTGCCGCCGATCTATTTCTCGTCGGGCAAGGCCGACATCCCGAACGACTATGTCGAGAAGGTGCGCAAGATCCTCGCCGACATGAAGGGCCGCAAAAACGTGCGCCTGCACCTCGTGGGCCACACCGACAACGTGCAGCTCGTGGGCGAATCCAAGGTCCAGTATGGCGACAACGCTGGCCTGTCGCGCGAGCGCGCCGGCGTGGCGGCGGAGTTCTTCCAGCAGGCGCTGGAGCTCACGGCCGAGTCGATCACCTACGAAGGCATGGGCGAACGCCGGCCGGTCGCCTCCAACGCGACGCAAGCGGGGCGTTCCAGGAACCGCCGCATGGAAGTGGAAGTCTGGTACGACGAGATCGACGAGAAGCTCGTCACCAAGCAGGTGACGGTGCAGGAGAACATCAAACGGATCAAGATCTGCCGCGTCGAGCAGATGTGCCGGATCAGCTACAAGGCGGGCCACTCGCAACGCGCGCGGGTGAAAAACCTGATTCCGCCGTTCCACTACGAAGAAGACAATTCGACGGTGCCGCCGGAGTACCGGGAGAAGCTGCTGCGCGTCCTCAACGACTTGGGTGACAAGCACAACGTGACGGTCAAGTTCATCGGCCACACCGACGACACGCCGCTCGCCGGGCGCGACGCGCGCATCTACGGCACCCACGTCGGCATCTCCAAGGCACGTGCCCGGCGCCTGGCGCTCGCGCTGCAGGAAGCGCTCAAGCTGCCGGCCAGCGCCATCGACAGCGACGGCAAGGGCGCTGCCGACCCGGTGGCCTCCAACGCCACGCCAAGCGGTCGCGCGGCGAACCGGCGCGTCGAGGTCGAGTTCTGGTACGACGACGCATTGAAGGAACGCTCGTCCGAGCCGCAACTGTGCCCCGAGGCCGCCGAGCCGCAGACCGTGACGCGCGTCTACCAGTCGCCCAACTTCGTCATCAAGCCGGTGGCCTATGAAGACGGCAAGCCGGTCGTGCCGCCCGATTTGGCGGGTGACCTCGCCAGCGTGATGGCCGAGATCAAGGACAGGACGAAGGTGCGCCTGCGCTTCATCGGCACCCTCAGCAACGAGCGTCTCGACCGCCGTACGGCGCTGGCCTATGGCGACGAGATCGGCCTGTCCACAGTGCGGGCGCGGACCGTGATGGACGGCGTGGTGCAACAGCTCGGCCTCGAGCCCGAGCAGGCCGAGTTTGAGGGCCACGGCTACGTGCAGACCGACGACGTGGTGAACAACGGCTTCACCGAGGCCAAGGTCTCGCGCGTGCAGGCGCAGGTGGTCTACGACGAGCTCGCCGCCGTCGACAACCTGGAGGGCCTGGACATCACCCGCTTCACGCGCGATGTGGAAGTGGCCCACCCGTATGCGCTGAACCTGATGCGCATCACGGTGGACGGCAAGCCGCTGGACGACCCGGGCAAGAGCATCCCGGACATCCAGCGCTGCACCGACGTGGCGCTGGAGGGTGCGAGCATCCAGTTCAAGTACGACAACCTGAACCTCAAACCGCGCCTGAACGTGACGGCCTGGCCCAACTCGATCCGCTACCGCGACGATGAAGCCACCGATGCGATTGACGACCGTGTGCGCTTCAAGGCCTATTCGAATTTCCCCGCGTTCATCGCCAAGGGCGAAGTGCGCATCTTCGATCAAGGCCGCTCGGTGCGCGACACGCCGCTGGCCGTGGTTGGGCTGGACGCCGACGGCCACGCGCAATGGCAGGCCAACTTCCCAACCTATTCAGCGGCGGGGCGCGACCTGCACTACGTGCTGCGTGTCTATGACCGGCTCAGCAACTTCAATGAAACGGCGCCGCAGGCGCTGTGGATCGTCGACAAGCTCGAGCCCGCCGTGCTGGAGAAGAGCACCGACAAGGATGTCGAGCACGAACTGCTCGCGGGTTACGGCGAGAGCCGCCTTGCGCTGGAGAACTTCCGCGTGCAAGGCGGCTCGATCCAGGTCTTCGGCAGCGGCATTCCGGGCGCACACCGCGTGGCGGTGGCCGGGCGCGACGTGCCCGTGTCGGCAGACGGCAAGTTCGTCGCCGAGGACATCCTGCCTCAGGGGCTGCACACCGTCGAGGTGTCGGTGCTCGACAAAGACGGCAACGGCGAGATGTACCTACGCGATCTGGAACTGGACAAGAACGACTGGTTCTATGTCGCGATCGCCGATGTCACCGCGTCGAAATCGTCCACCAGCGGTCCGGCCAAGCTCGTCGCTCCCTACAACACGCACTACGACAACAACACCGCGCTCGACGGCCGCTTTGCCTTCTTCACGCGCGGCAAGTTCGGCGACCGCTGGACGCTGACGGCGAGCGCCGACACGCTCGAAGGCCCATTCGACAGCCTGTTCAGCAACTTCATGCAAAAGACGCCGGACGCCATGTTCCGGCGCATCAACCCCGACTACCACTACCCGACCTTCGGCGACGACAGCACGACGGAAGAAGCGGCGCCCACGCTGGGCAAGTTCTACGCCAAACTGCAGAACCGCGCGCACTACGGGCTGTGGGGCAATTTCAGGATCGGCTACACCGGCAACAGCCTGGCGCAGGTGGACCGCACGCTGTACGGCGCGAACCTGCACTTCGAGCCCGAAGCGGCCACGCGCTTCGGCGAGAAGCGCCTCGTGCTCGACGGCTTTGCCGCCCAGCCCGGCACGGTGGCCGGGCGCGACGAGTTCCGCGGCACCGGCGGGTCGCTGTACTACCTGAAGCACCAGGACGTGATGACGGGCTCGGAGCGCGTGCGCATCGAAATCCGCGACAAGGCCTCGGGCTTGGTGATCGCGGTGAAGAACCTGGTCCCCGTTCAGGACTACACGATCGACTATCTGCAGGGCCGCATCCTGCTGTCCGCGCCGCTGTCGCCGGTGTCGGGCGACAGCCTGCTCGTGGTCAGCGATGTCAGCCCCGGCAACCTGGCCTACCTGGTCGCGCGCTATGAATACTCCACCGGCTTCGAGGAACTCGACAACGTCTCGACCGGGGGACGTGCGCAGTACTGGATCACCGACTACCTGAAGCTCGGCGCCACGGCCAACCGGAACACCGATCCCGGCGCGCAGAGCAGGCTGGGCGCGGCCGACCTCACCTTGCGCAAGAGCGCCACCACCTGGCTCAAGGTCGAGAAAGGCGCGAGCACCGGCACGGGCGCCGCCGCCTTCGGCTCGAGCGACGGTGGATTCAACTACGCGTCGACCGCCGCGACGAACAGCCCGCTGCCGCCC
>JANOLA010000069.1:0-4203 GCA_031419535.1 Burkholderiales bacterium
ACGATGCGCAGCAGCGTGCTCTTGCCGCAGCCGCTGGGGCCCAGGATGGTGACGAAGTCGTTCTCGGCGACGTCGAGGTCGGTGGCTTGCAGCGCCAGCGTCTGGTCAAAGCGCCGTTCGACGCCGCGGATGGAGAGAAAGCTCATTGAGTTCTCCGCGCCTTCAGCGGCCCAGTTGGGCCCAGGGGAAGAAGCGCCGGTTCATCGCCTTGAAGGCAAAGTCGCTCACCAGCCCGATGAGGCCGATGACGATGATGCCGAAGATGATCTGGTCAGTCGCGAGCAGCGCCTGGCTGTCGGTGATCATGTGGCCGATGCCGCTCGATGCGCCGATCAGCTCGGCCACGATCACATAGGTCCACGCCCAGCCGAGCACCATGCGCAGGATTTCGGCGATCTCGGGCGCCGCGCCGGGGATCAGCACGCGGCGGATCAGGCCGCGGTCACTCACTCCCAGCGTGTAAGCGGCTTCAACCAGGTCGCGCCGGGTGTTGCCCACGGTGACCGAAATCATCAGCACCAGCGAGAAGAAGCTGCCGATGAAGATGACGGCGAGTTTCTGCGCCTCGCCGATGCCGGCCCACAGAATCAACAAAGGAATGAACGCCGACGCCGGCAGATAGCGCGCGAACGAGACGAAGGGCTCGAAGAACGCCTCGATCGGTTTGTAGGCACCCATCGCCACGCCGAGCGGCAAGGCAAGGGCCGCGGCGATGACGAAGCCGCCGAGCACGCGCCACACTGTCATGCCGATGTCGTAGGCGAATCCGTATTGAGTGAGCAGCGTCACACCGGATCGCAACATCGTCACTGGATCGGCGAGAAAGGTTTTCTGCACGAAGCCGCCGAACGTCGCGATCGACCAGACCGCGACGAAGACGATGAAGAAGGCCACGCCGAGCGCGACACGAATGGCCGGCTCGACGGGGGTGAGGGGTTTCATCGGGGATTCACCCTCACCCCAGCCCTCTCCCGCAGGCGGGAGAGGGAGCCGGCGCCAGCAGGCTTCACTTCAAGAAGCGCGTATCGGCCAACTTGCTCAGGTCTGGAATCTGGCGAATGATCCCCGCCTCCAGCAGCAGATCGGCTGCCTCCTTGCTGAATGCGGCATGCTCGCCCGCAAAGAACTTCTGGTTCGCTTCGCGGTCCTGCCAGCGCAGGTAGGCCTGGCTCTTCTCAAACGCCTCGGCGTTCTGCTTCACGTCGGCGCCCATGATCTCGAAGCTCCTCAAAGGCTCCGCCTTGATCATCGCAACCGCATCGAAGTAGGCGTCGGCGAGCGCTTTCGCGGCTTTCGGGTGGTCGGTCAAAAACTTCGGCGTGCAGCCGAAGGTGTCCATGATCATCGGGTAGTCGAGCGTCGTCGCGATGATCTTGCCGGCCTCGGGCTTGGCGCGCACCGCGCCGAGGTAGGGCTCGTACGTCATCGCGGCGTCGACACCGTCGGTGCCGGCGATCATCGCGTTCGCCGCGGCCTGCGGCTCGAGGTTCACGACCCTCACGTCTTTCACCGACATGCCGTTCTTCTTCAGCATCCACGCCAGCGTGAAGTAGGGCGCCGTGCCGGGCGCGCTGGCGGCCACCGTCTTGCCTTTGAGGTCGGAAATTTTTGTAATGCCGGGTTTGACGACCATGCCGTCGGCGCCGAAGCTCTTGTCGAGCTGGAAGATCTGCGTCGTCGCGACGCCGTTCGCGTTCCAGACGATCCACGTTTCCACGGTGGTCGCCGCGCATTGCACGTCACCCGACGCGATGGCGAGGTGCCGGTCTTTTTGCGGAATCTTCTTGATCGTCACGTCCAGGCCGTGTTTCTTGAACAGGCCGGCGTCGCGCGCGAGCGTGAGCGGCGCGAAGCCGGTCCAGCCCGACATGGCCAGCGTGACTTTCGTGTCTTGGGCTTGGGCAGCGCCGGCCAGTAAAGCGCTGGCGACGATGGCGAGTCTTGACGCGACGGTTTTCATGCTCATTCTTTCAGTGGATGGTGGGGATACAGTGGGCCCCGGCTTGCGCCGGGGTGACTCAGGCATGCGCAATGATCGCTCCATCAGGCTGCGATCCACAGCGCGGGCAAACCCGGCAGGGAACGGAACACGCGCGACAGCGCGCCTTGCGTGACGAGTGTCGTCGCACTTTCGATGTCGGGTGCAAGATAGCGGTCCTGCTCAATCATTGGGCACAGGGCACGTAGCAACGAATGTGCCTGCTCCAGCGGCGCGCTGCTGCGCAAGGGGCGCAAAAAGTCGATGCCCTGCGATGCGGCCAGCAACTCGATGCCCAGGATGTACGCCGTGTTCGCGATCATCGGCAACAGGCGCCGCGCCGCGAACGTGGCCATCGACACATGGTCTTCCTGGTTCGCCGAGGTCGGCAGCGAATCCACGCTCGCCGGGTGCGCGAGCGATTTGTTTTCCGACGCGAGCGACGCCGCGGTCACGTGCGCGATCATCAAGCCGCTGTTCAGGCCCGGATCGCGCGTCAGGAACGGCGGCAGGCGCGACACGCCGGAGTCGATCAACATCGCGATGCGCCGCTCGGCAATCGCGCCCACTTCGGCGATCGCCAGCGCACAGCCGTCCGCGGCGAGCGCCACCGGCTCGGCGTGGAAGTTGCCGCCCGAGACCATTTCTCCGGTGTCGCCGTTCGCTTGTCCCACCAGCACGAGCGGGTTGTCGGTGACGGCGTTCGCCTCGCACAGCAGCACGCGCGCGACGTGTCGCAGCTGGTCCAGGCACGCGCCCACCACTTGCGGCTGGCAGCGCAGGCAGTACGGGTCTTGCACGCGGTCGTCGCCTTCGAGGTGAGAGCGGCGGATCGCGCTGCCGTGCAACAGGGCGCGGTAGTACTGCGCCACGTCGATCTGCCCCGGCTGGCCGCGCAGCAGGTGGATGCGCGGGTCGAACGGCCCGTCGCTGCCGCGCGCGGCGTCGACGGTCAATGCGCCGATCACGAGCGCCGATTCGAGCACCGGCTCGAAGCTGAACAGCGCGTGCAGCGCGAGCGCGGTTGACACCTGCGTGCCGTTGATCAACGCCAAGCCTTCTTTCGCGGCGAGCACGAGCGGCGCGATGCCGGCCTCGCGCAGCACCGGCGCCGCCGGGCGGCGCACGCCGTCGACCAGAAACTCGCCTTCGCCGAGCAATGCCAGCGTCATGTGCGACAGCGGCGCGAGGTCGCCCGACGCGCCCACCGACCCTTGGCTCGGCACAGATGGCACCAGGCCGGCGTTGCAGACGGCGAGAAGCGTGTCGATCACCACGGGCCGAACGCCCGACGCACCGCGCGCCAGACTCGCCGCTTTCAGCGCGAGCATCAACCGCACCACCTGCGGCGCCAGCGGTTCGCCCACGCCCACCGAGTGCGAGCGGATCAGGTTCACTTGCAGCGTGGCGAGATCGCCTTCGCTGATGCGTGTCGACGCGAGTTTGCCGAAGCCGGTGTTGACGCCGTACACAGGCGCGCTGCCCGACGCCGCGCGCTGCACCACGGCCGCGGCGGCAAGGATGGCAGGCAGGGCCGTGGGGTCGAGCCGCAGCGCCGTGCCGCCTGCGCGGATGGCGAGCAACTCGTCGAGCGTCAGCTTGCCGGGGCGCAGCAACATCACGCGCCGACCATCGGCAGGTTCAGGCGCTGCTCGCGCGCGCAGCGCACGGCGTCGTCGTAGCCGGCATCGGCGTGGCGCATCACGCCGGTGGCGGGGTCGTTCCACAACACGCGCTCGATGCGCTTCGCGGCGGCGTCCGTGCCGTCGCAGACGATCACGACGCCGGCGTGCTGCGAATAACCCATGCCGACACCGCCGCCGTGGTGAAAACTCACCCAGGTCGCGCCGCCCGCGGTGTTGAGCAAGGCGTTGAGCAGCGGCCAGTCGGAGACGGCGTCGCTGCCGTCGCGCATGGCCTCGGTTTCGCGGTTCGGCGACGCGACGGAACCCGAATCCAGGTGATCGCGGCCGATCACGATCGGTGCTTTCAGTTCGCCCGACTTGACCATTTCATTGAACGCCAGTCCCGCGCGGTGGCGCTCGCCCAGGCCAATCCAGCAAATGCGGGCAGGCAGGCCCTGAAACGCGATGCGCTGCGCCGCCATGTCGAGCCAGCGGTGCAGGTGCGCGTCGAGCGGGAACAGCTCTTTCATCTTCGCGTCGGTCTTCGCGATGTCCTGCGGGTCGCCCGACAGCGCCACCCAGCGAAACGGCCCCTTGCCG
>JANOLA010000070.1:0-5380 GCA_031419535.1 Burkholderiales bacterium
CTGGAGCGCAGGGCGAAATCGGCGGTGGTGGAGTAGTTCATTTCAGTCCTTCATCATCAGTTGCACTCAGGGGCCCGGCAGTGCGCGGGTCCAGGTAGGCGCCTGCCAGACGCAGCTTGCGGGCCAGCACCGGGTCTTGGCTCTGCCAGCGCTGGGCTGTTTGATGCAGGTCGCGCGCGGCGCGGCGTTGGCCTTGTGCTTCGAGGGCGTGCCACACTGCGATGCTCAGCCTGCGCAAGCCGTGCGCCAGCCACAGGGCAGCCTGGGCGGCCCAAGCCGCGCCTGGCGGCTCGACCACGGGAACCGGTTGGAAAACCCGAACCTGGGTACCTGACTCAAGGGACATAGCAGACATCGTGAATCTCCTTTAAAACATGCCCGGCGGCGCGCGTCGAAGTCGGCTCGCAATCCCCTGGGCAAGCTGATATTAGGGTTTTCCCCTATCCTTGGGAAATTCCGAGTCCGAATCCAGCCATCACCACATGCAATACCTGAAGCCTGAGAGTGCACTCTGCCCATGAACTTCCTCACGCTCGACCTGAACCTGCTGCGCGTATTCGATTTCGTGATGGTCGAGCGCAACGTCACACGCGCCGCAGCGAAGCTGGCGATGACGCAACCGGCCGTGAGCAACGCGCTGCGGCGTCTGCGCGAAGCCACCGGCGACGAGTTGTTCGTCCCCGGCCCCACGGGTGTCACGCCCTCGGTCCACGCTCAAGCGATCTGGCCGGCGGTGCGCATCGCGATGGACAGCCTGCGCGAAGCATTCGACCCGCGCGAGTTCGACCCGACCAGCGACGAGCGCTGTTTTGCGCTCGCGATGGCCGACGCCACCGCCGCGGTGCTGCTGCCGGCACTGCTCGCAGGTTTCGACGCCGCGCGGGCCACGACGAGCGCGCGCGTCGAAGCGCTGACGACGCGCGACCCTCGCCCCGAGCTGGAGAGGGGCGCGGTCGACGTCGCGATCGGCTTTTTCCCCGACGTGGCGCGTGCGCTGGCCGCGACCGGCTCGCAAAGCGACTGCGAACTCGACGCCTTGTACGAGTGCGAATACATGTGCGTGATGCGCCCGGGCCATCCGCTCGCGGCTGCGCCGACCCTGACAATGGACGACTACTGCGGCGCGCGCCACGTGCGCGTCAACTTCGCCGGCCGGCCGCGCGGCTTTGTCGACGAAGCGCTGGCACGCCTCGGGCGAGCGCGCCGCACGGTGCTCACCGTCAACCATTTCGCCACCGCCGCGCGCGTGGTGCAGGAGTCGGACCTGCTGAGCGTGTTCCCGCGCAGCTACGTCCCCGTGTGCGGCGCGCCACTCGTCATGCGCCCCTTCCCGTGCCCGCTGCCGCGCATTGCGGTGGGCATGCTCTGGCACCGGCGCCATGTGCGCGACCCTGGTCATCGGTGGCTGCGGCAGGTGGTCGCGAGCGCCGCGGCGGCGGCTCGAAAAGACGTGGCGCAAGGTACATCCGAGGCAGCCCTCGAAGTGCCAGCGTAGCGCCCCCGCGGTCGCGCCGCGGTCGATGGTCGCGGCAAGGGGAATTTCGCACAACACACCTGGGCCGGATTCACCGCTTCCGTCCGGTTCGAGTCCATAAGCTGCGCCATGCCCCCTGTGGGCGAAACCGGCAAGGTGAGGACCGCGATGGACCGGATTGGCATGGCAGCGCAAAGCCGGACAGGCAGCGCGCCGGATTTGGAACGAATGGGCAGCGCACCGCGGCAAAGGGGCGGCGTCACCGCAAACCTGCTTCAGCACCTGCTCGATGAAGTCGACTACGGCATGTTGATCTCCAACAGCGCCGGAACGCTGCGCTATGCGAACCAACTGGCCTGCCGGGAGTTCGCTCGCCCCGGCCCCCTGTACATTGATCAAGATCAGCTCAAGTCGCGGCGCAAGATCGACCGAGAAATCTTGATCGACGCGCTGTCCGACGCGGCATGCGGATTGCGCCGCCTCCTGAGACTGCAATACGGCGGCAATTCGATCGATATCGCCGTCTTGCCGCTGGCCCAGGGCGACCCAGGCTTGCCGAGCGGCGAAGGCTTGGCGCTGCTGACGCTGGGCAGGCGCGCGTCATGTGCGCCGCTCAGTGTCGACTTCTACGCACGCGCCCATGGATTGACCGGTGCCGAAGCGCGCGTGCTGCAGGCCCTGTGCACCGGCGCGAAGCCGACGGACATTGCCCAGCTGTGCGGCGTCGAACTCTCGACCGTTCGCTCTCACATTCGCAGCCTTCGAGCCAAAACGCAGTGCGGAAATCTGCGCGAGCTCGTGCATCGGCTGGCCCTGCTGCCATCGATCCCCTCGGTCGCGAGATTGGCATTGGGGCACTGAAGCGGCGCCTGGACTGCGTGGCGCCATCCGGGCCGGGCGGCTCAACCAAGGCCGAACCCGGAGCGTGAATTTCACACAAGTGAGGGCGTGAGGATTCACCCTTCTTGGGTTCGCATTTTTCCTATCGTCACGCCAGTCTCGCGTTTGCTGAGACCAATCCGTTGACCGATCGCCACAGCGCCCTTGGTCATTCAACCCCAAATGGAGCATCCGAATGAAGACCGTCACCTCAAATCAAAAGGTAGTTCCGCAGTCCGTTGCAACTCTCGACCCGCACCGTGTTCGTTATGGCTCTTACACGTTGCCAGCGGCTTTGGCTGTCAAGCGGGTTGACCTGAATACCAAAGACAAGAAAGCGGTTCGTTTCGGAAGCTACACGATTCCCCAGAGCTGCCGTTGATGAGCTAAGTGACGCCCCGTCGCTTGGATCGAAGCGATGGCTGTAACATGCGCCTCGCAAGTTGCAGACGCGAAGGACGGGTCTTGTGGAAGTCGACAATCTCATCACGTTCTACCGCGCGATTCCCGATTGCCGGCTTCCCGTCCGCGCTGATCGATCCGCTCTCGGAACGATTCCGGTCGCGGCATACAAACATTGCGAGGCGTTGACCACTGCGTCAGGGTTGGGCTGGTACGTCTTCTCGCCACTGAACTTCACGGTTCAGTGGGACGGCGCCGAAGTGATCTGGACCTACGAGGGTGCCGACGCCTGGTTTCCGCTCACGTCGGCGCAGTACCCCGGCTTCGCCGAGTATTTCGACCAGAACGTTCCCGAGGCGGTGCGCGGCTATTCGCCACCCTTCTTGGCGAATACCGCGATCCCGGGTCTGCTGCAAGTTTGGACCGGACTGTTCGTCAAGACCGCGCCCGACTGGAGCCTGCGCATCCGGCCGCTGGTGAACCTGCCGGTGAACCGGAACTATGAACTCTTCGAGGGCATCGTCGAAACCGACCGATGGTTCGGACCGCTGTTCACCAACCTGCGCCTTTCCCGCCAGGACTACCCGATCACGTTTTCCACGGAACTGCCGCTGTTTCAGGTGCAGATCCTGCCCCGTTCGTCGTACCTCGAGGAGTCGCAGCGGCGCTGCGCGATGGTTGAACAGCCTTTGTCTTTGTCGGAGGCCGACTGGGACGCGTTCGCCACGACCATCGTGCGCCCCAGCGCCAACCCGCACCGGCCTTTGGCCGAATACGCGGTGCGCACGCGAAAGCGCGCACGTGTCTAGCTCCTGGTCAGCGCCAATGGGGCTGACCGAGAAGTGTGCCCCGCCGGGCAAGTGGGGTTCGTTGCCGGTTTTCGCTGGCCGATGAGGGGCACACCGGGAATGCTGCAGCGCGAGCTGGCGCGGCTTGCGCCGCGCACCTTGCTGATGCTGACCGCGCTCACCCTCATCTGGGGGACGAACTGGCCCTTGTTTCCGCTCGCCGTGCGCGAGGTTTCCGTGTGGACGTTTCGCGCGAGCAGCGGGTTGATTGCCGCCCTCATGCTGTTCGCGCTCGCGCGCTGGATCCGGCTGCCGTTGGCGCTGCCGCGTGCCGCCTGGCTGCCGGTAGGAATGTCGGCGCTGTTCTACATGACGCTGTGGAACGTTGCCGCCACCCATGCGGCAAACCTGATTCCGTCCGGTCAGGCGGCGATTCTCGGATTCACGATGCCGCTCTGGTCGGCGCTGATCACCTGGGCGGTTTTCGGCGAGCGCCTCGGCCGCCGCATGCTGGTTGCGGTGCTGCTCGGAGCGGCGGCGGTGACGCTGCTGATCCGCCCCGGATTCGCCAGCTTCGCGCAGGCCCCGCTGGGTTTCGGGCTCGGCCTGCTGTCTGGGCTGGGTTGGGCTGTCGGCACGCTGATTCTGAAGCGCTTCGGTCTGGACAGCCTGTCGATCATCGTGTTGACGGCCTGGCAACTGCTGCTGAGCACGCTGCCGACGGCGCTTGGCGCCGTTCTGATCGGCGATGGGCAATGGTTCGTGCCGTCCTGGACCACCGTTGCGGTGATCGCCTACATCGCGCTCGTGCCGACATGCCTGGGCAATTGGTGCTGGTTTTCAATCGTCGCGGCAGTGCCGGCCAATGTCGCGGGGTTGGCGTCGATCCTGGTGCCCGTCGTCGCGATGCTCAGCGGTGCCGTCGTTCACGAGGAGCCGTTGGGCGCCGTTCAGTGGCTCGCCATGCTGTGCTGCGCCAGCGCATTGTGGCTGGCGCTCGTCAAGCCGGCTCGAGTGCCTTAGGGTTCGCGCCATGCCCGCAAAAGTTTCGCGCAACGCCGGCCAGGCCATCGCGGCACAGCGCCTGGCGCAGGCCCTGGCGGCTCTGCCGAGCGCCCTGGGCGAATTGGCCTCGCGTGGTGAACCGCGCCGCTATCGCAAGGGAACGCTGCTGATCCAGGAAGGCGACCGTGGCGACACCATGTTCATGGTGCTCGCCGGCCACGTCAAGGCATTCTCTTCCGACGACCGTGGCCGCGAAATCGTCTACGGCGTTTACGGCCCCGGCGCTTATTTCGGGGAGATGAGCCTGGACGGAGGGCCGCGGTCGGCCTCGGTGATGACACTCGAAACGACCCACTGCGTCGTGATCACCCGCACCACGCTGCGCGCGCACATCGTCGCGCACCCCGAATTCGCGTTTGAACTCCTGGCGCGCGTGATTCAGCGCGCGCGCTTGGCGACGCAAAGCGCGCGCAGCATGGCGCTGCTCGACGTTTACGAACGTGTTGTCATGCTGCTCAATGAACTCGCGATCGAACAGCCCGACGGAACGCGCCTGATCTCGGGACGGCTGACGCACGCCGAGATCGCGAGCCGGGTCGGTTGCTCGCGCGAGATGGTCAGCCGCCTGGTGAAGGACCTGGAGCGCGGCGGGCACATCGTCCGGCGCGACCGGCAATGGTTACTCGCGGGGCGGCTGCCCTCGAGCTGGTAAGGCTGCACCCGGATCAGTCTTCCGGTACGCCGGCTTCGCGCAACGCGTCGAAGTGCAGTGTCGCGTGCCGGCTGCGCGCGCCCGGATACTCCGCGCGGAACTGGCGAAGCCGGACGCCTG
>JANOLA010000071.1:0-12153 GCA_031419535.1 Burkholderiales bacterium
GACGTGAACCTGTACCGCGCCGACGCTGCGTATGACGCCAGACCGGCACCGATCTACACCGTCAGCGTGGATGAAAAGCCGGGTGTGCAGGCGCTGGGGACGACCGCACCAGACTTGCCACCGGTCCCCGGCAAGCACGCCGGCATCGGGCGCGATTACGAGTACGTGCGCCACGGCACACTGTCGATCCTGGCCGCACTCGACTTGCACACCGGGGAGATCCTCGCCAACGTTGAACTGCGCCATCGCAGTGTCGAGTTCGTTGCCCTGCTGCGCCGACTCGATGAGCACTACCCCAGCGAAGCGGTGATCCGCGTTGTGTTGGACAACCACAGTGCGCACATCTCTAAGGAGACCATGGCGTACTTGGCCAGCCGGCCCGGCCGCTTCGAATATGTCCACACGCCCAAGCACGGCTCCTGGCTCAACTTGGTGGAGTCCGCGTTCTCCAAGATGGCGCGCTCGTTCCTGCGCCACATCCGAGTCGCGTCGCTCGACGAACTCAAGCAACGAATCCTCAAAGGTATTGACGAGATGAATGCGCATCCTGTCCGATTCCAGTGGAAGAACTTCGACTTCCAAATGACTTAAACGTAAAGGGTTTAGTGAAACGCTGTACTAGGGATTGACGCGGCGAGCCGCATGGCGAACTATGCGCTTGCTCGCGGCCCCCTTGGGCCCGAGTGAGCCTGCCCGCCATGAGCCACCCCCCTTACATCGGTAAGTATCAGATTCGCCGCGCCTTGGGACAGGGCGCGATGGGCATGGTGTACGAGGCGTTCGACCCGGTGATCGAGCGCAAGGTCGCGATCAAGACGATTCTTTCCGAGCACCTGGCCGACGGTGGTGCATCGGCGATCGCCAGGTTCAAGCGCGAAGCGCAAGCTGGGGGGAGGCTCCAGCACCCCGGGATCGTGGGGGTGCACGAGTACGGCGAGGACCAGCAGTTCGCCTACATCGTGATGGAGTACGTCGAGGGCACGGAGCTGCGCAAGCTGATGCGCGAGCGTGGCCGGTTCGAGCTCAGCGATTCATTCGAGGTGATGCGCCAGTTGCTCGCGGCGCTCGCCTACTCGCATGAATGCGGCGTTGTGCACCGCGACATCAAGCCCGCTAACGTGATGGTGCTGAAGGGCCTGAAGGTCAAGGTGATGGACTTCGGCATCGCCAGGATCCAGAGTTCGTCGATGACGCAGGTGGGCACCGTGCTCGGCACGCCCACCCACATGGCGCCCGAGCAGCTGATGGGCGACACGGCGGATGGCCGCACCGACCTCTGGGCGGCAGGCGTGATCTTCTATGAACTACTGACCGGGCGCAGCCCCTTCGCCGCCGATTCGCCGGCCGCGGTGATGCACCGCGTGATGCAGGGCGAACCGATGGCGCCGTCGCGCTTGGCGGTGGATGTGCCGCCGGTTCTGGATGCGGTGATCGAGCGCGCCTTGCAAAAGAGTGTGGACCTGCGCTTCCAGTCGGCAGATGAGTTTTCTCAGGCGCTGGCGCAGGCGGTCGAATCGATGTCGTCAGAGCCGACGATCACCTTGGTGCCGCGCGGTGCACAGAAAGGGCCGAACCAGACGCTGGGCGGCGCCAGCCGAACCGCCTGGCAACAGCAAACCGTGGTCGACCCAGCGCGGGCATTCGACCCATCGATCATGCTCGAGTTGTCGGCGCAGAGCTGGGCGGCGATCGAGGCGGCGCTGCGCGAGCTGATCGGGCCGATGGCCCGGCATGTGATGCGTTCAACGGCGAGCCACGTGCACAGTGTCGATGAGTTCTTTGCCGCGCTGTCGGACAAGATTTCCGACGCTCACGATCGCGAGGCGTTCAAGGCGCGCTTGGCTCGGATCGGGCATCAAGACGGGTCGCATGGCGTTGAGTTGCGCACCGTGCCGGGCGCGCGCTCGCAGCCCAAGACTCAGTTCGCGTTCGATGCGGCGACGCTGGCACGCGCCGAAAAACAGTTGGCGCAGCACGTGGGGCCGCTGGCCAAGGTGTTGATCAAGCGTGCGGCCAGCGACTCGGGCAACGTGGCCGAGCTGCACCGAAAACTCGCCGAGTTGATCGACTCCGAGCCGCAGCGCAGGCAGTTTCTGGACTCGTTGCGCTGACCCTCAAACGCCGCACGCGCACGCGCGGCTTTGGTGTTGCGCGAAGTGCCGCGCAGCGCTCAGGCTGCGCGCGCGATCGACGAAGGCGCGACGCGCCAGTCCTTCGGGTCGCGAAACGTCAGCGTGCAGCCCGAACAGCGGTAGAGGCTGGTTGCCCGGATCGCCCCGGCGCCGTTGCGGTCAACCACGTTGCGATAGCTGGTGGAGCCGCACAGGTAGCAGCTGTAGTGCGCTCTGACGGGGGTCAGTGAATGCAACATGTCTTTGTATCTCCCGATCGCTGGTTGTCTGCGTGTCCGGCGCTTCAAGGCTACCTTCCGCCACGGCGTATTCGAATCCCGTGGATGCGAAAAATAAGGGTAACCCCCTTGCCTGAGTGTCGGGTAAATACCGATGGTCAAATCTGCAACCTAGACTTCGGAAGATTCCAAGTCCGCCCAGGTCCAGGCTTGCCGTGTTGGCCCAATTCCAGCGCACCGGCGCCTGTCAGCGTCTCGCCGGGTGCATACTGCCCCGGGTTCTTCATGCACGCAGGTGGGAGGTTCAGATGGGCTGTCTTGGCATGCTGCGAATCATCTTCCGCAAGCGCGTGATCCGATGGCTCACGTGCTGTGTGGCACTGGGCGGCGCTTGCGCCAGCCTGGCGCAAGACTATCCGTCGCGCCCGGTGCGCATCATCGTTCCGTTCGCGGCCGGCGGCCCGGCCGACATCTACGCTCGCTTCATCGGGCAGCGCCTTCAGGAGGTGCTGGGGCAGAGTTTTGTCGTCGACAACCGGCCCGGCGCGGGTTCGATCATCGGCACCGACGCGGTGGCCAAGAGCGCACCGGACGGCTACACGCTGCTGTTGATGTCGAACACGCACACCGTCAACGAGTCGCTGATTCCGAACAAGCCGTTCCAGTTGCTGCGCGACTTCGAACCCATCGCCCCGATCAACTACTCCGACCTGGTGCTCGTGACGAAGGCGGATCTCGCCGCGGCGAACCTGGGTGAGCTGCTGAAAATGGCCAAGGCCAAACCGGGCGGCATGTCTTATGCGTCGAGTGGTCCCGGAACGCCGTACCACATGGCCGGCGAGCTGTTCAAGGCGATGGCCGGAGTCGACATCGTGCACGTGCCCTACAAGGGAAGCTCGGGTGCGCGCACCGATGTGCTCGGCGGCCAGTTGGAGATGATGTTCGACGCGATACCGACGATGGTGGAACACATTCGCAGCGGCAAGGTCAAGGCGCTGGGAACCAGCGGCAAGGCGCGATCGGCGGTTCTCCCCGAGCTTCCAACGATTTCGGAAGCCGGCGTGCCGGGCTTCGAGGCGACGATCTGGCTCGGCCTGATGGCGCCGAAGAACACGCCCGCGCCGATTGTCGCGCGCTTGAATTCGGAAGTGGCGCGGATCGTCGGCCAGGCGGAAGTTCAGCGTGCCTGGGGCGCGCAAGGTGCGACGCCGATGCGCATGGGGGTGGACGAGTTCGCGCGCTACCTGCAAGACGACATCGTCAAGTGGGCGCGCATCGTCAAGATCTCCGGGGCGACGCCGGGGCAGTGAGATGGCCGCGCCGCCGGGCCTCAGCCGGGGGCGCGCCAGTGGCCGTCGGTCAAGACTTCGTGCGGGCCGAACTGCGCCTTGTAGGCCATCTTCGCGCTGCCGCCGATCCAGTAGCCGAGGTAGAGGTAAGGCAGTTTCAGCATGCGTGTCTGCTCGATCTGCCAAAGCACGTTGAATGTGCCGTAACTGGCGCGCTCCTCGGGCTCGTAGAACGTGTACACGGCCGACAAGCCGTCGTTCAGCACGTCCAGGATCGACACCATCTTCAGCGCGCCCAAGCCGTCTTCGCTGGGTTCGCGAAATTCGACGAGCCGCGAGTTGACGCGGCTTTGCAGCAGGAACTGGGTGTACTGGTCGACGCTGTCGTGGTCCATGCCACCGCCGCTGTGGCGCCCGGCCTGGTAGCGCAGGTAAAGCTGGTAGTGCTCGGGCACGAAACATAAGCGCAGCACGCGCGCTTTCAGCGTTGCATGCGCACGTCGCGCGCGCGCTTGGCTGCGCGTGGGCTTGAAGGTCTGCACCGGAACGCGCAGCGGCACGCAGGCGCGGCAGCCGTCGCAATGCGGACGGTAGGTGAACATGCCGCTGCGCCGAAAGCCGTTCGCCACCAGGCCGGAGTAAGCGTCGGCGTGGATCACATGGCTGGGTGTGGCGACTTGCGAGCGTGCCATGCGCCCGGCGATGTAGCTGCACGGGTAGGGCGCTGTTGCGTAAAACTGCAACGACGCGAGTGGAAGCTCTTTGGGATGCGTCACGTGGCGATGTCCTGGGCGTCCGGGCGACGGATACAAGGCTGGCCTTCGAGCGGGCCCGCCAGATGGCGCCACATGCGCGGATGATAAGTCCAATCTTCGATCGACGATTCACTCACGCCATGCTTCAAGCCGTGCTCGAATTCGCTGCGCGTCATCTCGCGTGCGCCGAGCGTTCCCAGGTGGGCGGTGCGCTGCTGGCAGTCGACCATTGCGACGCCGTGTTCCCGGCAAAAGCAGACCAGCGCGGCGAGCGCGATCTTGGACGCATCGGTGGCGTGCGAAAACATCGACTCGCCGAAGAACATGCGGCCCAGGCTCACGCCGTACAGGGCTCCAACGAGCCGTCCCTCGATCCAGGTCTCGAAGCTGTGCACACGCCCGGCTTTGTGCCACGAGCAATAGGCCTGCACCATCGCGGGCACGATCCAGGTGCCGGCCTGGCCCTCCCGAACCTCGCTGGCGCAGGCTTGAATGACGCTCGCGAAAGCGCTGTCGATCCGGATCTCGCAGCCGGGCGTTCGGATGAAGCGTGCGAGTGTTTTGCGCAGGGACCGCGAAACCTTGAAGTCGCCGATCCGCAGCACCATGCGCGGGTCGGGCGACCACCAGAGTACAGGCTGCCCCTCGCTGTACCAAGGGAACACGCCCTTGCGGTAAGCCTCTTCAAGGCGCTGCGGCGTCAGCTCGCCACCCGCGGCGAGCAGCCCCGGCGCGTCTGAGTCCAGCGGCAGCGCGAGGCGCGTGTCTGGCAGCGCGTCTTCGGGACCGCGCAGCCAGTGGATCATGCGGATCTTGCCCCGGGTTTTGCGGCGGCCGTCGGCGCTGCCGCAGCCGCCGAACCCCTTGCCGCAGCACCTGCAGCCGTGAGGTCAACGGCACGAAGCTGCAGCGTCTTGTCGGCGCGCATCTTGAACTTGGCGACGCGGTGCGTCGGCGTTTGCGGCAATGCGTCGACGAAGACCACGTAGCGCGGCATCTTGGCCGCCGCCAGCCGTTCGCGCACCCAGTCGGCCAGGCCTTGCTCGCTGAGCGCGGCGCCCGGCTTGAGGATCGCCGCGACCAGTATTTCGTCGTCACCGAGCTCGTTGGGAACGGGAATCGCGGCGGCCTGAACGACGTCCGGATGCAATTCGACGATTCGGTCGAGCTCGGCGCCCGAGATGTTTTCGCCGCGCCGCCGAATGATGTCTTTCTTGCGTGCGACGAACCAAAAATAGCCATCGTTGTCACGCCACGCGAGGTCGCCGGTGAGAAACCAGCCGTCGCGAAACGCGGCTTCGGTTTGCTGCGGGTCGCGGTAGTAGCCTTTCATCAACATCGGCGTTTTCACGACCAGCTCACCGGTCTGGCCGTCGGGCAATTCGGCGCCCGCGTCGTCAACCACGCGCAGCTCGGCCAAGCGCAGGGCAGGGTCGGGGTGGCGGCTCGGCTGGCCCATGCTGCCGATCTTGTGGGGCCCGAGAAACGGGTTGTTGAGTGCGCCCGGGATTTCGCTCATGCCGTAGCCTTCAATCAAGCTCGGCACGCCGAATTCTTCATTGAACACGCGGTAGATTTCGGCCGTGAACGGTGCGCCGTAGATCTTGCGCAATGCGTGGCCGGGAACGAATTCGTCGCGCGGCCGGCGCATCAGGATCGTCGAGACAGCGGCCATGGTATTCACCTCGGTCGCGCGAAAGCGCGCCACGTCGACCCAGAAGCGCGACGCTGAGAAGCGCGAAATCAGCACCAGCGCCGCGCCGGCAGCGAGCGCACCGGCCAGCGAATAGAACAGCGCGTTGATGTGGAACATCGGCAGGATGCACATCAGGCGATCGTCGGGCTGCAGGTACATGCGCTGCACAAAGCCCTCGCCGGCGAGCACGACATTGCGCTGGCTGTGCATCACGCCCTTCGGGAAACCGGTCGTTCCCGAGGTGTAGATGAAGACGCAGGGCGCGTCGGCTTGCTCGGTTGC
The DNA here is from genome assembly GCA_031419535.1 of Burkholderiales bacterium. Lineage (GTDB taxonomy): Bacteria > Pseudomonadota > Gammaproteobacteria > Burkholderiales > Burkholderiaceae_C > JAEMQF01. The sequence continues at coordinate 6,373 of JANOLA010000071.1, forward strand.
CGCGGATCCGAGGGGCTGCGCAGCGGGCGCGCCTGCATTGGCGCGTTGCACCGCGGCGTCGAACAGCTCCGGCGCCGCGGCTGCATCGCGCGACGCGGCGTCGTCGCCCTCTGGCGGCTCGTTCAGCATCAACCAAGGGCGAAGCGGCGTCGGCGCGAGCGCGCCGCGCACCGTTTCCAGGGCCGTGGGCGAGCAGACCACGCCGCTCACCTCGGCGTGGCTGAGCACATAACGCGCCTCTTCGGCGCGGAACTCCGGATTCACCGGCACCATCACGGCGCCCAGGCGCGCCAGGGCGAAAAAAACGAAAACCGTGCTCGGGTGATTCAACGACATCACGCCGACGCGCTGCCCGGCGCCGATGCCGCGCGCCTGCAGCATCGCGGCGCTGCGGTCGACTTCGAGCAGGGTCTGCGAATAGGTCCAGCTGCGTTCGCCGAACACCAGAAACTCGCGCTGCCCGGCGCTCCCGGCACGGCTTGCGAGCAGGGACCCGAGCGTCCAGCGGTGCGCCGGATAGCGGGCCAGCACCTGTGCCGGTTCGAGCATCGTCACGGCGCGGTCATCGCGGCGGACCTGGCCTGCGTCCAGCGGTCGAGCTTGGCCCGCGCTTCGTTTTGCGCCGGATCCATTTCGCGGTCGTGACCGGGCAGCTTGGCGCACAGCTCGATCACATAGCCGTTGGGGTCGCGAAAGTAGATCGAATGGATGAACTGATGGTCAGAGATGCCACGTGTTTCCACACCCGCGGACCGGCCCTTCGCCAGCATCGTCGGCAGCACTTCGGGGCGAACCTCGAGCGCGATGTGCAAGTCATAGTCGTGCTGCACCTTGAACTCGAACGGCATGTCGGGTGCCTCGAAGAATGCGAGGTGCGAACCGTCGTCGAGCCGATAGAAGGTGTGCAGGGTCTGCGTCTTGCGTCCGCTCTTGCTTTCCTTGATTTCGAGCGTGCCCACCAGCGGCAAGCCGAGGAATTCTTCGTAGAACCTGCGGGTTTCCTCGGAGTCGCGGCAGCGGTAGGCGTTGTGGTGCAGTTTTTCAATCATGGACTGATGCTCCGCGGCGCTGGCGTCAGACCGGTTGCAGCGTGTCGGCCTTCAGCGATGCGCCGAACCCGTCGATGGCGGCGTTGACGCTCTTCCAGTGGGGGAGCTGCTTCATCCGGCCCAGCCAGCGCTTGACGTTGGGGTAGGCGGCGAAGTCGCTGCCCAGCAATTCGCCGAGCGCAACGAACGACGCAGCGTAGTAGTCGGCAATCGTGATCGCGTCGCCGCAGAGATAGGCGTTGCCCGGACCGAGGATGTTCTGGTCCAGCACCTTGAACCAGCCCTGGGCGCGCTCCTTGCCCCAGGCCAGCGTGGCGGCGTGCGCCTCGTCGCTGCGGCGCTTGTGGAACGGGAAGATCTGTGGGTAGACGAAGCCGTAGGCAAAGTCGCGGCAGAGCTGGGTGTTGATCCAGTCCATGCGTTCGTTGACGCGGGCGCGCTTTTGGAAGTCTTTCGGGTACAGCGCCGAATCCGACTTATCGGCCAGGTACTTCAGGATCGCCGAGCTTTCGGTAAGCCGGAACGCGCCGTCTTCCAGCACAGGGACCAGGTGATTCGGGTTGATGGCCTCGAACGGTGCCTGGTAGTGCTCGCCGGTGAAAAGGTCAACGACCTTCTCTTCCAACGGAATTCGGTTCTCCGCGGCAAACAACATGATCGGGCGGCTGGTCGTCGATGCGGGGTGGAAATACAGCTTCATGGGTGGGCTCCTCGTTCAGTTTCATCGTGTGGTTGCCTGCGTCGCCCGGCAGCCACGGCCATCGCCGAGCCCTGTCGATCGCGGAGCCGCCAACGTTACTGGGGTTCGTGATTCGTGACAAGTTGCCGGCGTGCGGCCTGGGGTCATTGTCAGACGGCGGGGGTAGCCTCCAGTTCGCGCCGCGACGGCCGAAGACCCACGGGTGCCGGACGCCGACTTTTCATCGCTGGGGTTTTTCGAGATCGGGTTGCCTGCACTCGTGCTGGCTGCATCTGTCATCTCGGCTTGGAAGTTCCTGGGCGGCCCGCTGCGCCTGCCCTGGCCGGCCTGGGCAGGCGTATCCTCGCGTCGAGAGACCGAGCAGCGCCTGCGTTTCGTGTTCGACAACTCGGTCGACGGCATCATGACGTTCTTGCCCGACGGCACGATCCTGTCGTGCAACCCGGCCGCGAGCCGGTTGTTCGGCGGCGCTTCCGAAAACCTGGTCGGGCAGCGTCTGTACGACAAGCTGGCGTCATTTGTCGATTCGCGCCCTGACGAACCCATCCCCACCGGCCTGCATGAAACCTTGGCGCGCCGGGCCGACGGAGCCACTTTGCCGGTGGAGGTGACGATCAGCGAATCGCAGCTCAACGGCCAGCGCCAGTTGATCGCCTTCATCCGCGACATCGCCGAGCGCAAGGCGGCGCAAGACCGGCTGGCGCAGCTGGCGAACTACGACAGTCTGACCGGCCTGCCCAATCGGCTCTTGTTTCGCGACCGGCTGCGCGAAGCCATGAAACGCGCCCAGCGCGGCGGCAGCGTGATGGGCTTGATGTTCCTTGACCTGGACCGCTTCAAGGTCGTGAACGACAGCCTGGGTCACGAGGTGGGAGACCGGCTGCTCCAGCATGTGGCGCAGGCATTGACGCGTTGCCTGCGCAGCGTTGACTCGGTCGCGCGCGGCATGCCCGACGATTCAGTGACGATCGCGCGCCTGGGAGGCGACGAGTTCACGATCGTTCTGGAGGGCATCGACGGGCCGGATGACGCGGCGATGATCGCGCGCAGAATCCTCGAGGAACTGCGCGAGCCGTTCGAGGTGGAGGGCGAGGAGATCGTCACCTCGGCGAGCATCGGCATCTCCCTGTACCCGCTGGACAACGCCGACCTGGACGGCCTGATCCGCCACACCGACATGGCGATGTACCGCTCCAAGGCCCGTGGGCGCAGCACCTTCAGCTTCTACAGCGCCGACATGAACGCCGAGGTGGAGGCGCGCCTGTCGCTGGAAACCAGCCTGCGCCATGCGCTGGACCGCAACGAATTCAGCCTGCTCTACCAACCCAAGGCGAATTTGCGCACCGGAAAGATCACCGGTGTCGAGGCGCTGATTCGCTGGAACCGGCCCGGCATGGCCGTCGTTCCACCCGATCAGTTCATCGGCATTCTCGAAGAAACGGGGCTGATCCTGCCCGTGGGTGCGTGGGTCATCCGCACCGCCTGCGCGGACCTCGCGTCCTGGGACAAATTGGGCCTGCCGCCGCTCAGCCTGGCCGTGAACCTCTCGGCGCGCCAGTTTCGCCACCAGCATCTGTTCCAGTTGATCGCCGAGACGCTGGCGCAGGCGCGCATCGCGCCGCATCGCTTCGAGCTCGAATTGACCGAGAGCCAGTTGATGGAGGACAACGAAGCGAGCCGCGCCATGCTTGCCAACATCGCCAGGCTGGGCGTGCGGGTCGCGATCGACGACTTCGGCACCGGCCATTCGTCGCTGAGCTATCTGAAGCGTTTCAACATCGACACGCTGAAGATCGATCGCTCCTTCGTTCGGGAAGTGACCAATGACGACGAAGACTCGGCCATCGCCACCGCCGTCATCGCACTCGGGCGCAGCCTGCAACTCAAGGTGATCGCCGAAGGGGTCGAGACGCTGCACCAGGCCGACTATCTGCGCGCCCTGGGCTGCGACGAGATCCAGGGCTATCTGCTCAGCCGCCCGTTGACGTCGGAGAAACTTGTCGCGTGGTTGGGCTCGTACCGAAGTCCAAAGGTGCTGGGGGTCGGTGAGCATCTTCCCGGCGACGACGACTCGCCCTCCGAACTGATCCGCCTGGACCTGCACGAAGAGGCGATGATGTCCGGTTGACAAATCGGGCCAGCGCGGGCCAGCGCGCCCGGTGTGTCGAATCTCCGCCCCAGGCCTGGCCGCTCAGCGGCGCGCCAGAATCTCCGGATTCAGCGGTGTCGGCGGGCGGCCGGCTCGTGGGCCCGCCCCGAGCGCGGCAATCAGGTTGTCCACCGCCAGGTGTGCCATCGCGCGCCGGGTCGGGATGCTGGCGCTGGCGATGTGCGGCGTGAGCACGACGTTGGGGACTTTCAGCAGTTCCAGGTGAACGGCGGGCTCGCCTTCGAACACGTTCAGGCCCGCCGCCAGCAATGCGCTTGTCGCGCAGCGCCTGGGCGAGCGCGACGTCGTCTACGCCGCCGCCGCGCGCGATGTTGGTCAGCGTCGCCGTCGGCTTCAGCAGCGCCAATTCGGCCGCGCCGATCGCCTGGTGCGACGCCGCGCTGTAGGGCACGACGAGCATCAGGTGGTCGGCTTGCCTCAGCAGTTGCTCTTTCGTCACCCAACTCGCGCCCAACTGCGCTTCGATGTCCGCGCCGAGGCGCGATCGGTTGTGGTACAGCTCCTTCATGCCAAAGCCCAGCGCGCCGCGCCGGGCAATCGCCTGGCCGATGCGGCCCATGCCGAGCACGCCGAGCGTCGCGCCGTGAATGTCAGCGCCGGCGAACAGGTCGTAGCTCCACTTCACCCACTCGCCGCGGCGCAAGAAGTGTTCGCTCTCGACGATGTGGCGCGCCGTGGACATCATCAATGCGAGTCCGAAATCCGCCGTGGTTTCGGTCAGCACGTCGGGTGCGTTGCTGACGAGCACGCCGCGCGCCGTGCATGCCGGTAGGTCGATGTTGTTTTAGCCCACCGCCATGCTGCAGATCGCGCGCAGTTGCGGGCAGGCCTTGATCAACTCAGCACCGATCGGCTGCGTGCCCGTGATGAACAAGCCGGCCTTGCTCTGAAGGCGCCGGATCAGCTCAGCCTCGGGCCAGAGTTCATCGGCCTCGTTCGATTCCACGTCGAAGTGCTCGCGCAGGCGTTGCGCCGCATCGGCGAAGACGGCGCGGGCGATCAGGACTTTCGGTCGATCGGACATGATCACTTTCGATCAGCAGTGACTGGAGTTGGACGGCGATTCCATGGACGCCACGGCGCGCGGCGCTGGATGGCTCACTCAACCTATTAGCGGTCGACGAACTTCGCGAACGATTCGAGCGAGGCGCGTTCCGTCACCAGTCGGTTCTCGATCGCATTCGGGTCGGCGTAACCCAGCGACATGCCGCACACGACTTGCTCGTTCGCGGGCAAGCTCAAGTGCTCGGTGATGATGCGAAAGAACGGTGTGAACGCGGCCTGCGGGCAAGTGTCCAGGCCATGGCCGCGCGCGCTGACCATGACGCTCTGCAGGAACATTCCATAGTCGAGCCAACTGCCCTGGCAGAGGATGCGGTCGATCGTGAAGACCAAGCCCACCGGGGCACCGAAGAACTGATAGTTGCGCGCGTGCTGGGCATGCATGCCGGCCTTGTCGTCTTTGCCGATGCCCAGCAGCCCATACAAGTCCCAGCCGACCTTGCGGCGCCGGTCGATGTAGGGCGAAGTCCATTGGGTGGGGTAGTAGGCGTACTCCTCGGTGTGCCGGGCGCGCTGCTGCGGGTCGTCGAAGGCCGCGAGGATCTTGCGTGACAGAGCGGTCTTCGCTTCACCCGTCAACACGTAGACGCGCCAAGGCTGGGTGTTCGTGCCCGACGGGGCGCGCGACGCGACGCTGAGGATCTGCTCCAGCGTCGCATGCTCCACGGGTGTGGGCGCAAAGGCGCGGATCGAGCGGCGCGACGTTATGGCGGCGTCCACGATGGCGGCATGTTCATTCGAAGGTGTCACAAACGGTCCTTGAGGGGAAGAGCGAGATTGGCGCGGGTGTCGAAGCGGGG